>NZ_JBFOLH020000008.1:0-174816 GCF_040829825.2 Leadbetterella sp. DM7
CAATAGGATGGGTGTCCACCTCTAACCATTTCGAACAGAGTAGTTAAGCCCCACACCGCCGATGGTACTAGGATCAAACCTGGGAGAGTAGGTAGATGCCGGATATTTATTAATGAGCCTGTCAGCGGAAGTTGACAGGCTTTTTTGGTTATAACCACGGGGATCTTTTTTTAACCACATAGATACATAGTTCTCTACGTTTATCTGGAATGCCTATGTATCTATGTGGTTAAATAAGTGAAAAGCTAAAAACTAAAAGTTGCGGTACATTAGTCTATAATGAAAGCATGTTCCGCAACTTTTAGTTTTTCACTTTTATCTTTTCACTTCTATGCCTGTATGGTTCAACAACCTTCGTGACTTATATGGTTAATCATCCGTGCGGAACGGTGAAGCCGGCAAGCCCTCCCGGTTATACAAATTGGGGTTGACCGGGTTATCGGCCCAGGCGTACCTGACGTACTTCGGCTCCGGGATATCCTCATGCCAGACCACCACCCGGTTGCCCTCGATCCGGGCCTTCGCCCAGCGAAACCTTTTATCTGCGCCAGCTATGGCCCATTCAGCAGGGGCTTCCCCGTCAGAGGTGATTAACCCGCTTCCTGTATGATCAAAGGAGAGAAGAATCCGGTTGCCTTCTGTGCGCGCTGAGCGGAATATCGGGCCCGAATAAACAAGATCTTCGCCGTAAGCCAGCTTACGGGCTGCTAAAGCCATCCGGTCGCCTACCTCCTTCTTGTTGTCGGGGTGAACGTCGTTCCATTCGCCCAGGTCAATATTTACCGTCATGGCCGTATAGGGTATGCTCTTCAATGTTTTGAGCGTAGCCTCTCTCTGGCGGGCCCAGTTGCTTTCCACAGGCAGGTAATTGTATTCCATAAAGCCCGGAAGCTGAGCAAAAATAACGGGGAGGGCCGGATTTTCCCATCGTTTCCGCCAGTCGCTGATGAGCGCAGGCAAAAGGGTGTCGTATTGTTCCGGCCGGGCGGTATTGCTCTCGCCCTGGTACCAAAGCACGCCTTTGATGGCGTAATCAACCAGGGGATGAACCATGGCATTGTACAGGGCTGCGGGCTGGTAGTGAACGGCAATGGCCTGCACACGGGGCCCTTCTACCGGTTCAAATACCTCGCCTACTTTGTAGTACCAGGTGCCTTTCAGATCCAGGGTATCGTTTCCGGCAAAAAGGCAATAAGGCTTATCGGGTACAAAGCCGCCTTTGCCTCCATAATTGGCCACCCGTACCACGATAGTATTTTTCCCGGCTTTTAATACATCCTGCGCCAGCTTATACCTTCGTTGGGGGTACATATAGGTGAAACCGCCTGCCCGGTGCCCGTTAATGTAGAGCTCATCGGCATCCACTATTCGCCCCAGCCAGACTCCGGCTTCTTTCCCGGTCATGGAGGCGGGCACATCGATCTCTTTCCGGTACCAGACCACGCCGTCAAGGTTACGGATGCCCTGATCCTCCCAATACCCCGGTATATTGATGGGTTTCCAGCCTTTCGGGCGGTACGTTGCCTCAAACCACCGGGGAGAAGATTGCAGACCCAGATCCTGAGACGGACGGGGCCGGTTAGCCTCCGCCGCCAGCCGGTTGGTTTGATTCACATAGGCCGTATCTTTATTTTTCAGGAGAACAGGCTGTATATCGTCAAAACTCTTCAGACCTTCTTCGCTGATCCAGGCTTCAATGGGCGTTCCTCCCCAGCTGGCATTGATAATGCCTGTGGGCACCCGGTATTTTTCGTACAAGGCCCGGGCAAAAAAGTAGGCTACCGCAGAAAACGGCCTGACCTGGTCGCCTATGGCCGGTACCCATTTGCCCGAAGGCAGGTCTTCTGCAGGAGCAACGAGGTTAGTGGTATTGGGTACCCAGAATTGCCGGATATGCGGGAAGTTGGCTTCTGCAATATCCCGGGCATACGTTACATCGTGCAGGTCCATCTGGTGCACCATATTGCTTTGTCCCGAACAAAACCACACATCGCCAAGGAGAACATCGTTTACGGTAAGGGTATTTTTCCCTTTGACGGTAAGGGTGTGAGATGCCCCGTCGGCGGGCATGGCAGGCAATTTCACCCGCCATTTCCCGTCGTTACCTGTTTTGGCGGTGTATTTCTTTTGGTCAAACTGTACCGTCACTTTTTCACCCGGTGACGCCCAACCCCAGATTTTCAGGGGAGCATCGCGCTGAAGAATCATGCCGTCGCTGACGATGGCCGGAAGTCTTACCTGGCCGACGGCCGGGAAGACGATCAGGGTGAGGAGAAGCAGGGTTATCTTTTTCATGGGATGCAATATTCCGGGGGATAAGTTAAAAGCTAAAAGCTAAAAGTTAAGGAACATAATATAGAAGAATGCTTTCCTAACTTTTAGTTTTTAACTTTTCACTTCTCTATATGGGTCAAGCGTTTGAATAAAACCGTTTTCATCGTATTCAATTTCTGTCATTTTGATGCTTCTTAAATGGGTTACCCCGCGGCTTAAGCTGCTGTCGTGGTAGAACAGGTACCATTTCCCTTCAAACTCTGCAATGGAATGGTGGGTGGTCCAGCCCACCACGGGGTTCAGGATCCTGCCCGCATAGCGGAAAGGCCCGTAAGGACTCCCGCCAATGGCATAGCACAGGAAGTGCGTATTACCGGTAGAGTAGGAAAAATAGTACTTTCCCCCGTATTTATGCATCCAGGCCGCCTCAAAAAAACGCCGGTCATGATCGCCGGCCAGGAGCGGCCCGCCGTTCTCATCCGTGATAAGGATCTCTCTGGCTTCCTCATCCATCTGCAGGAGATCGCCTGTTAAACGGGCCACTCTTGGGCCTAAAGCAGGCTCATCATCAGCCGGTTCTTCGTTATTCACATCGTACACGTTGTTCCTGTACGATTGCAGCTGACCGCCCCATATTCCCCCGAAATATAAATAATATTTCCCGTCATCATCGGCAAAAACCGCCGGATCTATAGAATAGCTGCCCTTGACGGGCTCTGGTTCGGGGGTGAACGGGCCTTCGGGTTGCGTACCGGTTGCTACACCGATCCGGAAAATTCCGTCGGCCTGCTTGGCCGGGAAAAACAGGTAATATTTCCCGTTTTTACAGGCTGCATCCGGCGCCCACATTTGTTTTTCGGCCCAGGGCACCTCTTTGACATGGAGAGCCACACCGTGGTCGGTTACTTCGCCGCCCGGCTTATCCAGGGAAAACACGTGGTAGTCTTCCATGGCGAAATGGCTGCCAAGATCGTCAAAGGGAATGCCGGCCTCGATATCGTGCGACGGGTAGATGTAAATCCGTCCGTTAAACACATGAGCCGACGGATCGGCCGTGTAAAGGTGACTGACCAGGGGGGCGGAAATGGCCCGCCGGTCAAGGTCGTCGAAATTGATATGGTCAATGTTGTCTTCGGGCATAATTGTATTATTGATGGGTTGGAGCGTCGGGTGCTGCCGGGGTATCGCGGGCAACGCCCGTACGGCGCAATTTTAAATCATTTTCGATCCGTACCTCCATTTTTTTATCTATTTCATAGAAAAATAAAAGACCTGTGGCCAATAAAAAAGGAATGGCGGCAAAAATACTGACGGTCAGCTTGATCCCCTGTACGGTCTCGCCTGATTGAACGGCGTTGGGAACATAATGAAAGAAATCCAGCAAACCGGTTATAAAAGTCTGTCCTAAGGTTAAACCCGCTTTCAGGCCCACCATCATGGCCGAAAAAATAATGGCCGTGGCTCTCCGGTTGTTTTTCCATTCGCTGTAATCGGCCACATCGGCAATCATGGCCCAAAGCAGGGGCGTGGAAATACCGTAGAAAAGCCCGTGAATGACCTGTGCCAGGAATATAAGCCAGACCGATTCGGGCGGAAAAACGTAAAACAGGAGAACAGGCAGGGTAGATAAAAACAAAGAGGCTTTAAAGGTGTCTCTTTTCCCGTATTTATCGGCAAACCGCTTGGAGAACGTGATCCCGGTGATCATAAAGATAATGCCCAGTCCGTTAAAGATGCTGAAGCCCGTAGCGGCCGGGTTTTCGGAATTGTGCACCCCGAAAGTTCCCAGGAAAGAAGACAGGGCGTCTTTGCTTACATAGTTTTCAAAGTAATACAGGTAGGTGCCGCCTTTCATGGCCAGGGTAATAAAGACCAGGATAGTAGATACCAGCATGATCAGCCAAGGGCGGTTCCGGCTCAGGTCTTTCAGGTCCTGACCCAGGCTGGAGCTTTGCTCGCGGGTAGGCACAATCCTTTCTCTGGTCGTAAAAAACGTGATCAGCATCAGCACCGCTCCTATGATGGCCAGGTAGATCATTACCTGCGAGAACCCGGCTGCCTTATTGCCGTTGCCCAGGTATTCGATCATGGGGTACATGAGCGCCTGCACCGAAAACTGGGCCACCATTACCGCTACAAAACGGTAGGAAGAAAGGCTGTTTCTTTCGCCCATATCACCGGTGATCACCCCGCTTAAAGCAGCATACGGCAGGTTATTGGCGGCATAGAGAAAAAGGAGAACCGCATACGTAACGATGGCATAAATCACCTTGCCTTTTTCGTCGAAATCAGGAGTGGTGAACGCCATCAGGGCAGCCAGGCTTAAGGGTATGGCGGTAAACAGCACCCAGGGGCGGAATTTCCCCCAGCGGGTATAGGTACGATCTGCCAGCGCCCCGATGATAGGATTGAAAGCAAATGCCGCCACCATACCCACCGTAAAGATCACGGGAGTGGCCACTTCAGGTGCCAGGCCGTAAACGTCGGTATAGAAGTAGGCCAGGTAGGTCATCAGGGTTTGAAAGACCAGGTTGGCCGACAGGTCGCCCAGGCTGTAGCCTACTTTTTCCATTACAGATAGCTTCTGATTCATGTTATTGCTGTTTTGTAGCGATTACGGCGTAATATGCCGGTTTAGGTTGATAGTTCCGGTCAAAAAGCAAAGGATAGTTAGTTCTTCCGGGTACAGGCCATCCGTTAAGCCAGCTTTGCCCGTCATTCACCCCCCAGAAGGTGATTCTGGAGATCTTGTCGCGGTGTTTCAAAAAGAGCCTGAACAGTTGGGCGTAGTCGTCTGCAAGCTGCTTCTGGACGCTGTCTGGAAGGCCGGCTGTATAAGGATTTAAAGCGGTGTCATTGGTGTTTCGCATACGCTGATTCACTTCCGCTCCGGTAAAATTACGGGGGAGAACTTCAATATCCAGCTCGGTAAACATCACTTTTATGCCCAAGGCACTGTATTCAAGAATACTTTTCTCAATGTCATCAAAAGGTACTTTACCTATGTGCCAGTGGCCTTGTATCCCCACGCCGTCAATTCGGACACCGGCACCCTGGATTTTTTTGATCAGGCGGATGGCTCCCGCACGCTTTGCCGGCTGCTCATTGTTATAATCGTTATAATAGAGCTCGGAGTTAGGGCTCGCCTCCTGGGCCAGGCGGAAGGCTTCAGTAACAAAATCATCGCCGAGCAGGCGCTGGAAGATGGAAGGCCGCATGGTTCCGTCTTCGTTGAGAGCTTCATTAACTACGTCCCAGCCCAGCACTTTTTTGTCGTAGTGTGCAGCTACGGTTCGGATGTGGTTATTAAAGAAAGCCTGGAGGGAATCCTTACTCCTGATTGTTTGGGCATAGGCCGGAAGCTGGCTGTGCCAGATCAGGGTATGTCCCACCACCTGCATATTATTTTTTGCAGCATAATCTGTTAAGCGGTCGCCGATGCGGAAATCGAATTTGCCCCATTCCGGTTGAAGAAACATACTCTTCATACTGTTTTCGGGCGTCAGCACATTGAACTGTTTCTTAACGAGGGAATCAGCTTTATGATCACGACCTTCGATCTGCAGAGCGCTGAGGGCAGTACCTACGCTGAAATCATTCCAGAAAACGTCTTTCAGGACGGGCAGGAGCGGAGCTACTTTTTTTTGTGCCGTACAATTCAGAATGGCGGGCAGAGCAATAATACTTAAATAAAAACGGGTTATTTTCATTGTTTTAACAGGTTAATCTATTTTTTAAAAAGGGTTTGCGGTGGCCCGAGGTAGCTGGGCTTAACGCCACCGAAGTCGGCTACCAGCTTTTGCAGCACCACGCCACTGTTCACCATCCAGTATTTAACGGTATGCTTTCCTTTGCCCGTGAGGGTATGCCGGCTGGTTTTTTTGATGACCCCTTCGGCCACCCACCTGTTCCAGATACCGCTGATGCTGTCTTTATCTTCCTTATTCAGGCTGATGATCTGCGGGGCTTCATCGTCTACCGAAACCGCATACTGAAGGCCTTGTTCGGTGAAATGGAAGTTCAGGGAAGGAGAGAAGTAAGCGGTAAGCTCGAGTATCCCCTCACTGCCGGTATAGATATCATATTCCAGTCGGGGGCTATTGCCGCCGGGAACCTGCGGTGCGGCATCAGGGGGCAGGGTAGTGACGGCATCTTCGCTTTTCCCGAGGTCAGGCAGAATCTGCCAGCGGATTCCGTTTTCCTCAATGGCCCGGCTGAAGTTCTGGGCATGGATGGAAACGTAGCCGTCCTGCTCATAAAAAGCTTTGCCGGTGACGCCCGGCGGGAGAGTCCCGGGGCGCGGGGTAACGGGCAGTGGAACGGCAGCCGCCGGTTCTGCTGTAATTCCCTGCTCAAGATAACTTACTTTCGGCATAATATTCCTGCGGGGCTCCTGCCAGGAGGTGTATCCTATATGGGTCTGGCTCATCATCCGGTTCCATTTGCCATTATTGAGGGTGTGGTATTCCACGGTGATTAGCGAGTCTTTTTTAAAGGCTTTACGGGCTGCATCGGCATACCGGTTCGCGCTAAGCTCCCCTTTTTCAAAGGCACGCTGATTGAGGGCTACCTGGTAATACAGGTCATAAAGGTTGGCCATGGCCTTTACGGGGTGCAGCACCAGCTGAAAGTAGGCATCGTGATATTTTTTGTCCAGCCTTTTGCTGATATTTCCGGCTTTTTCGAGCAGGGCGGCATATTCTTTCGTAACCCGTTCAAACTCGTTGTAATTCTCCAGGCTGTAGGTGCGGGCATCGAGCAGCTCGGGTTTGCGGCGGCTGTTGTATTTGGTGTAAAGAGTAAGGATTTCGGCAATAGCGGGGGCCTCCGTTTCTCCGAACTGCCCGGCGGCCCAGTTTTCGGTGTAGGCTCTTACGTCTTCTGCCTTGATGCGGTCGGGGTTCCAGGCAAAATCGCACCAGAAAGAGATGGGGTATTCCATGGGCTTGATGTCTCCCACGTTTACAATCCAGATGTCTTTTACGCCGTGGCGGTAGGCCAGGTTCATCTGTTCCCATACCCGGATCAGCTGGGTATTGTTGATCCATTTATGGTTTCGCGGCCCGCCCACGTAGTCATAATGATAGTAAATGCCATAGCCGCCTTTGCGGGGTGCGGTACCCGGGGCAGGAAGCTTCCGGATATTCCCCCAGTTATCGTCACACAGCAGGAGGGTCACATCATCGGGTACACGCATACCCTTGTCGTAGTAGTCCTGTACTTCCTTGTAAAGTGCCCACATCTGGGGGCTTTCGGCGGCAGGTTTCCCGCTGACTTCTTCTATGATTTTCCGCTGATCGCTAACAATTTTTTCCAGCAGTTCTGTGGCGGTTTCGCGGCTCATGGGCTCGTCGCCGTCGCCCCGCATACCCACGGTAGTCACCTTCTCGTTCCAGGAGCGCCGGAACCCTTCCCGCCAGAATTTCTGCAGGTTTTCTTTGTTCTGCTCATAGTTCCAGGCTCCCTGTCCGTACCGCCGCCATTCGTCATGGGCGCGGTCAAGGGGTTCGTGGTGGCTGGTGCCGATCACGATGGCATAGTCATCGGCCAGCTGAACATTCAGCGGGTCGTCATCGTAGTAGGCACTGCCCCACATGGCAGGCCAGATGTAGTTGGATTTTAAGCGGAGCATCAGCTCAAAAACATGGGCATAGAACTTACTGTTAAAGCCGCCGAATTTCTCCCGGCTCCAGCCGCTCAGGGCGGGGGCCTCATCATTAATGAAGATGCCGCGGTATTTTACTTTAGGGGCATCGGTGATATTTACATGCGCGGAAACATAGAGATGTGCTTTTGACTTCACCGGCACATCGGCCCACCAGTACCAGGGCGAAACACCTATTTGCCGTGACAGCTCAAACACCCCGTAGGCCGTGCCGCGGCGGTCGCTGCCGGCAATGACCAGCAGGTTATTTTTCGCCTCTTTCAGGGTGCTGATGTTATATTCTTCCCAGCCGGACCCTACTTTTATCTTCCCGGCCTTCACCAGCTGCCTGATCCAGGCCGATTTTTCAGCCGAGCCAATGACGATAAGTGAGCCGGTAGCCGGAGTATGAACCACCTTTACTTTTTTCCCGGTCACCTTTTCGATATCCCGGCTTAACAGTTCTGCCGATTTTTTTACTACGGTGAAGTCGTTCAGGTCCACATAAATGGAAGCGTTGGACAGATCAAGCGCTGTAGGTGTTTCTGAAAGAATCTGCGCGTGCAGGCCCCATGCATGTAAAACCAGGATCGCCGCGAGGATCACCTTCCGGGATTGCGCCTGTGCGCAGGTTGCTGCTATGAAGAGAGTTTGTTTCATGATCATGACTTTAAAATCCTATCGCATTTCCGCCGTCTACCCTCAGCGATACCCCGGTGATATAAGCGGCGGCCTCAGAGGCCAGGAACACTGCTGCCCAGCCCACATCCTCCGGTTTACCAAACTTACCCATGGGGGTACGGGCCATCGCTTTATTCATGCGGTCAGGGTCAGAACCGAAGGCAGTTTTCATCATGTTGGTTTCAATGAAACCCGGCGCCACGGCATTTACCCGCACATTGTATCTGGAGAGGTCGGAGGCCAGCACTTTCACCATTCCCTCTACCCCGGATTTGGAAGCGGCATAGGCCACCACCCGGTCAATGCCGTAGTACGCCGCCATGGAAGAAATCATGATGATGGAGCCGCTTCCCCGGGCCACCATTCTTTTTGCACAGGTACGGGTCAATGCAAATACCGCGTTCAGGTTGGTATCGATGATGTGGGAAAAATCATCATCGCTGACTTCCAACGCCGGTTTTTTCATGTTGATGCCAGCGTTATTTACCAGGATATCCAGCGGTCCGAATTCGGTTTCCAGGTCGTTAACGAGGTCTTCCAGGGTTTCGAGCCGGGTCACATCATTGACGCGGTAGGCGGCCAGAGGGCCGAGGTCTTTTACCGCCTCTTTCAGCCGGGCCTCCGTACGGCCAGTGAGGATCACATGTGCACCCGAAGCCACCATGCAGCGGGCTATTTCCAGGCCTATTCCGGCACCACCGCCGGTGATAAGGGCCGTTTTGCCTTCCAGCGAGAAGACCGCCGGGCTTTGAGCGGGGCTTGCGTTTAAGTCTACTGACGATTTCAGATTCATCTTATATGGTATATGTCTACCAGTTTTTTAACTTCTTCGAGTGTTCTTTCCGGGGCTTTGTAGGGAGCCGGCACCGGCATTTTACTATGGGTCTGAAAATACAGCACGCAGGCGTCGCGCCACCAGACCGCTTCTTTGTACTGGGTCTGCAGGCGGGCTTCCACATTATTGAAGATTTCAGGCGGAACCTGTGCTTTTACCGATTGCCATTCGGCCTGCAGATCCTGTACCTGCCGGGCACCCTCATAGAAGTGCTTCACAAAATCATTCCAGAAAGAGAGGCCGCTCTTCATGGGCCTGTCCCAGCGCACGTGGTGAAACCACAGCAGGAAGGGTTCGGGGCAGGTGGCTTCATCCTGGTAAACCTCCACCAGTCCGCCGGGGTATTGCGCCAGGGCATTGCTGCCGGTAGCCGTGCGGTTAAAGCCTATTCCCGTGCTGTCGACCCGGTGGTAATACACGGCGGTCCAGTCGGGGCGCGCTGCTTTATCCAGCCAGGGTTCCGGCCCGAAGTGATGCCCTTCGCCCATCACATGATGCAGGCCGAAGGGTGAGGTATAATTCACGTAGATCTCCCGGGTTTTCATCATGCTTTTCCGGATGGTTTCCACGGCGGCATTATTCCGGGTGAGGGTTTGGCGGATCCATTCGTCGGCAATACTTTCCGAGGTCAGGCGGGTGTCCCATGCCAGCCGGCCCAGGGTATACCAGTTGGCCTGGGTCATGGGGTGGCCGGTCCAGTTACGGTCGGAGCCCGTATTGGCCACCCCCGCCATAGCCGTCATTTTATACCCGAAGGTGTCGCCTTTAAGTATGCCGGAAAGGGTAGAGCCGCTGCCCTTGACGTGGGTGTCGGTTTTGAGCACCTCTTCAAACATAGGCGCCAGGTAAACCCAGTGGGTGGCCCAGCCGAGGTACTCCTGGGTGACCTGGAATTCCAAAGAAACGGGTGTTTTTTCCATGGCGCTGAAAAGGGGCGATACGGGCTCGCGCGGCATGAAGTCGATCGGGCCGTTTTTCACCTGGAGGATTACATTATCTGCAAATTTCCCGTCGAACGGCTTAAATTCTTCATAGGCCGCCTTGAAGCGGTCACCTTTAGGATCGGGCGCGTAAACAAAAGCCCGCCACATGATGATGCCGTTATAAGGCTTTACGGCTGCGGCCAGCATATTGGCACCGTCTGCATGGGTGCGGCCGTAATCCATGGGGCCGGGCTCTCCTTCGGAGTTGGCCTTTACGAGGTAGCCGCCGAAATCGGGGATCAGGTCATAGATTTCTTTGGTTTTATCGGCCCACCATTTTTGTACCTCCGGGTTCAGGGGGTCGGCATCTTTGAGCTTGCCGAGAATGCGTGGTGCGGCAAAGTTCACCGAAAGGTACACCCGGATGCCGTAGGGCCGGAACGCATCGGCCAGGGCTTTTACCTTACCCAGGTATTCGTGGGTGAGAAACCGCGCGCTGGCGTTCACATTGTTGAGTACGGTGCCGTTAATACCGATGGAGGCATTGGCCCGGGCATAATCTATATATCGAGGGTCGATTCGTTCGGGCAGCTCGTACCATTTCCAGAGCGACATGCCTGCATATCCCCGCTCAATGGTACCGTTATGATTGTCCCAGTGGTTCAGGAGACGGCGCTGGATTTCCGGGGAAGAGGTTACGTTCGGGTCGGCGCCGGTCTGTATATTTTTCAGGAGGTTGAATACGCCGTAAAGAACACCCGCCCCGGAACGGGCTTTGATGTGTATGCCTTTGGGAGTGGTGCTTACGCTGAAACCTTCTTCGTTAATCCCTTCCGTTTTTGGGTCAATGGTGAGGGTGAGGCCCTGGCTGCCGGTACCCGCTGCTTTCACCACGGGCGTAAAACCCAGCAGGCTTTTTACAGCCAGCTGAAGCTCATCAGCCGCCACTTTCACGGAAGGGTCACTGAGGTCAGCGTAAACGGTTTTCAGGCGGGGGGCGTAATACGATTGTTGCGCCTTATCGGTTATTTTATCGTAGCGGAGCCATAGCTTATAGCCGTCTTCGGCCTGTGTAAAGAGGGGGATGCTGAGCAGCAGCAGGCAGGCGATCTTCTGAATGCCCTTTGATAAGCTCAGGGTGACAGAGTGAAGGTATTTGGTAAATAAGTTCATAGGGAAGCCTGGGTTAATGCATATTCTATTCCGCGTAATTCGGCCAGGCCCTTCAGCCGGCCTATGGCCGTATAGCCCGGGTAGGTTTTCTTGGTCAGGTCATCGAGAATGGCATGGCCATGATCGGGCCGCATCGGGATCCGGTAGTCGGGAAGGCCGACGGCCTTCCGGCGGTCATGTTCGGCTTTAATGGCTTGCAGTACCCGGTACATATTTACGTCTCCCTCCAGGTGGCGGGCTTCATGGAAGCTGCCGAAACGGGTATTTTCCCGCTTGGTAGTGCGCAGGTGCAGGAAATGAATCCGCGAGGCGAAACGCTCTGCGAGGGCCGGCACATCGTTATCTTCCCGAACCCCCAGGGAGCCCGTGCAGAAGGTGAGGCCGTTAGCCCTTACCTCGCTGGCAGCCAGCAGCTGCTCCAGGTCTGTTTCCGTGCTGACCACCCGGGGCAGGCCCAGCAGCGGAAACGGGGGGTCATCCGGGTGGATGGCCAGTTTCATGCCCAGTTCTTCAGCATAAGGCGCAACCTCTCTTAAAAAATAGTACAGGTTCTGGCGCAGGTCTTTATCTCCGATATTTTTATAGGCGTCCAGCAGGCTTTGAAAAGTATCCGGCTCGAAGGCATCGTCAGATCCGGGAAGCCCCATCAGCACGTTATTGCTGATTCTTTTCAGCACGTCTTCAGGCGCCTGCTCAAAAAACGCTGCGGCGGCGGTCAGCAGGTCAGCCGGATAGTCACCTGCCGCGCCCGGCCGCTTCAGGATATGCAGGTCAAAAACCGCAAATTCGAGCCGGTCGAAGCGCAGCGCCTTTCCGCCGTCGGGCATTTCATAGGCAGTTTCGGTGCGGCTCCAGTCTAGTACCGGCATAAAGTTATAACAAACCGTTTTTATGCCGCAGGCCGCCAGGTTACGGAGTGATTCGCGGTAGTTGGCAATCCATTTCCCGCGTTCGGGCAGGCCTTTTTTGATGTCTTCGTGAACGGGCAGGCTTTCCACCACTTCCCAGTACAGGGGCGTGCAGGTATCGTTAGCGGCCTCAATGTTTTGTTTGTATTGCCTGATTTCCGCCTCGCTCCACACCTCGCCCACGGGGATATGATGAAGAGCCGATACAATAACGGAGGCACCCGACTGGCGGATGTCCATCAGGGAAACGGCGTCTTTCGGACCGTACCAGCGCATGGCGTGTTTAGTGATCATTTCCCTGGTATTCAAAGGTTTTAAAAGTAACGGAGTTATGAGATGGCTGACCGTTGGAGCTTCCGTACATTCCGATGGTCACGCCCACAAATCCCCCTGCGGTTTCCGTGCTCAGGTGTCTGGCGTCTACCCCTGCGGCCAGCACCCGGGTTTTTTCCTTTCCTTCCGAATAGGAGAAGGTAAGCTTATCGGCAGCAAAGTCTATCCACAGGTTCAGGGGTTTTCCGCCCTGCAGGTTTTCCGAAGCCAGGATATCGTAGCTTCCGTTTCGTTTGCTTTTCCGCAGTTCAATGACCTGCCGGCCGTTTTTCAGGGTTTTGGCCGCATAATAGGTATTCCAGTCGCTCTGGTAGAGAACGATCCCCGCATCTTCGTTTTCCGAAGCCGGGGTAAAGTCAAAAGAAGTTTTAAAGCCGGCATACATGTGCATGAGCCTTCTGCCTACAAACGCCGAAGCCTCTTTTTCGTGGATGGCGGCAGGCTTCAGGTTAATTTTCAGGCCTTTTTTGCCGGTGCTGAACATGCCGGGGTCATAATCCCGGAGAAATATAAATGAATTATCCGGGTGTTTAAAATCGGCTTTATAGCTGAAGTTGCCGTTAAGCGGGTAGGTATCTTTCAGTGGCTGCTCTTTCCATTTAAAGGTATAGGAATATTTGACTTCTTCGCCTTTCGGGATAATCACCGGCCAGCCGTCGGCCGTCCAGGTCACGGGCGAAATAAACGTTTCGCGGCCGGTGTTATAGTGGTTGCCTTCGTAAGGCCTCACGGCCAGGTACACGGCATACCAGTTGTTATCCGGCCCGATGAACAGGTCGGCATGACCGGTGGAGGTAACCGGTTTGGGACGGTCCGGATCCAGGTCGCGCTGGGTCATAATGGGGTTTTTATCCCAGGGGCGGAACGGCCCGGTGGGCTTGTCGCTCCGGAAGATCACCTGGGAATGGTTTACCGAGGTGCCGCCTTCCGCCGCGGAGAGATAGTAGTAATTTTCACGCTTGAACAGGTGGGGGCCTTCTATCCAGACCGGCTTTCGGGAGAGGTCTACCCCGCCGTTTACCAGTATTTTCGGTTCGCTGGTGACCTTCAGGTTTTTGTAATCAAAATCTACTATCCTGATGGTCCGGTGGCCATCGTAAAGGGGCTTGTTATCGGGCGCTTCGCTGTTATAGACAATGTAGGCTTTGCCGTCAATAAAGCATACGGAGGGGTCAATTCCGCTGACTTCGGGGAGCTTCACCGGATCAGACCACGGGCCGGCGGGGTTCTCGGCCGTTACTACAAAATTTCCCCAGCGAACATTGGTGCAAACTACGTAAAACCGTCCTTCGTGATAAGAAATTGCGGGAGCAAAGAGTCCTTCCGACGTACGGTGGCCTTTAAAGTCAAACTGGCCGGGCCTTTCTATGGCGTGTCCTACCAGCTTCCAGTTTTTCAGATCTTTACTGTGAAAGATCGGGAGTCCGGGAAAATACGCAAAGGTGGAATTGATGAGATAGTAATCATCGCCTACGCGTTCAATGCTCGGGTCGGGATAAAAACCCTGCAAAATGGGATTTTTGATGGTGATCTGGGCCCATGCGTGGAGGCTGACGGTACAGCAGAAAGTAAGTATTAGTTTCTTTATCATGATCAGTAACTGGTAAATTTCTGTAATTGCATTTTGTTATCCGCCTGTTTCTGCAATAAGGCGGATGATTCCTCCTGTGAACAGGGGTGATTTTCCCGGAGCGGTTGGATACGGCTTTTTTCGGGGGTAACGACCGGCCTGCAAAGCACCCGAAGAAGCAGGGCCTTAAAGAGCATATTTAAATTTAAGGTTGAGATCATATCGTTCTTTTAAAAGCAGAATGACAGGACAAATATGGAGAATAGTGGTTAAATATGCAATCGATTGCATAAAAATTTTGCAATTATTTGCAATTTGATTTATATTCGGGCTTTGATGTGCATTTCCCTGTGTCTGAGAGAGGAAATCCCGGTTTCGGAGAAAGGCGTAATCGCCTGCTTTTTTGCGCTTCGGGCCTGCATTCGGCATAATACCTATCTAAAACAGCCTTGACTATGATCTTTAAAAAACTTCTGGTACTTCTTCTTGTTTCCCTGTGGGGCATACCCCGGCTCTGCGGCCAGGCCCGTAATCCGGTGATCTTTGCTGATGTGCCGGACCCGTCGATGATCCGTGTGGGCGATACGTATTATATGAGCAGCACTACCATGCATATGAACCCCGGGGTACCGGTGATGAAATCCAGAGACCTGGTGAACTGGGAAATTATCAATTATGCTTACGGCATCCTGGAAGAGGGGGAGCGGCTGAACCTGGAAAACGGGAAGAATATGTATAGCAACGGCACCTGGGCCAGCAGTCTCCGGTATCATAAAGGCACCTATTACCTGTCTACCTTCTCGAATAATACCGGGAAAACGTACATTTTCACCACGAAAGACATTGAAAAGGGAGACTGGAAGATGGTGTCGTTCAGACCGGCCTTTCATGACCATACCCTATTTTTTGATGCCGCTGACCGTGCCTACCTGATTTACGGGGGCGGGAGGCTGCGGATGGTGGAGCTGAACGATGACCTCTCCGGGGTACGCGAGGGCACAAAAGAGAAAGTGGTTATTGAAAATGCCACAGCTCCTATCGGCAATAACTTTATCCTGAATGCCGAGGGTTCCCAGCTGTTTCAGCATAACGGGAAGTACTATATGTTCAATATTGCCTGGCCGCGCGGAGGCATGCGCACGGTGATTATCCACCGGGCCGACCGCATAGAAGGCCCCTGGGAAGGGCGGGTGGCGCTGCAGGACCAGGGGGTGGCCCAGGGCGGGCTGATAGACACCCCTGACGGGCGCTGGTTTTCTTACCTTTTCCGTGATTACGGCGCCGTAGGACGCATCCCCTACCTGGTACCGGTGGAATGGAAAGACGGCTGGCCGGTGCTGGGCATAAACGGCAAGGTGCCGGAAACCCTTGCGCTGCCGGCCGGCAAAGGGCTGATCCCGGGCATTGTGGCTTCGGATGAGTTTAGAAGGAAAAAGAAATCAGCTGACCTTCCGCTGGTCTGGCAATGGAATCATAACCCCGACAACCGGCTCTGGTCTGTGCGCGAGAGAAAAGGGTATCTGCGGCTGAAGACAGGCCGTACGGATGGTTCGGTAGTGGAGGCCCGGAATACCCTGACCCAGCGTACAACAGGCCCTAAAAGTACCGGCGAGACCGCGCTGGAGCTGAGCGGAATGCAGGACGGCGACCGCGCCGGGCTGGTGGCGCTGCAGAGCGACTACGGCTGGGTGGGCGTAAAAGCCGAAAACGGGAGAAAGATCCTGGTGATGGTCAATGCGCCTGAGGGCAGGCCGGTGGAGCAGGAAGCTGTGGAGCTGAAACAGGACAAGGTATTTCTCCGCATAGCCTGCGACTTCACCGACATGAAAGACGAAGCCTTGTTTTGCTACAGCCTGGATGGCAGGAACTGGACCCCGATAGGCAATACCCTGAAGATGAAATACAAGCTTACCCACTTTATGGGGTATCGTTTCGGCTTATTTAATTACGCCACGAAACAGGCCGGCGGATATGCCGATTTCGACTGGTTCAGAATCAGTCAGCCTTGATGAATTACAGATAGACGTATAATTATTGACCTTAAAAGCAAACAAATGAGAAAAGTAATCTTAGTAATGGCTGCGGTCTTTATGACTGCGATTCGCCTCCAGGCACAAATAGAAGCACCCGCCGGCTTTGACAAGCCCCGTGACGGAATTGCACACGGTAAAATAGACAGTATTCAGTATATGTCGAAAACGGTAGGCGTAAAGCGCAAAGCCCTGGTATATACTCCTCCCGCCTTTGATAAAAAGAAAAGATACCCGGTGCTGTACCTGCTGCACGGTATTGGCGGTGATGAAAAGGAGTGGCTGAACGGCGGACAGCCCCAGGTGATCCTGGATAATCTGTATGCCGAAGGGAAGATAGAGCCCATGCTGGTGGTGCTGCCCAATGGGCGGGCCATGAAAGACGACCGCGCCGTAGGAAATATTTTTGACCCGGATAAGGTGGAGGCTTTTGCCACCTTTGAAAAAGATCTGCTGGATGACCTGATTCCCTATATTGAAAAAATGTACCCTGCACGCACCGACCGCGAAAGCCGGGCCATTGCCGGCCTGTCTATGGGCGGGGGGCAGTCGCTGAACTTTGGCCTGGGCAATCTCGATCGATTTGCCTGGGTGGGCGGCTTTTCTTCGGCGCCGAATACCCGTCAACCCCAGGAGCTGGTGCCTGATCCGGAGCGGGCAAAAAGCCTGCTGAAGCTGCTCTGGATCTCGTGCGGTGATGCAGACGGTCTCATTTATAACAGTAAACGTACCCATGATTACCTCTATGAAAATAATGTGCCGCATGTGTATTATGTAGAAGCCGGCGGGCATGATTTCAAGGTGTGGAAAAACGGGCTGTATATGTTTTCCAGATTCCTTTTTAAGCCGGTAGATACCGCCTCATTCAGCAGCTACAGCGTATTGGGCACACCGGCGTCTACCAATATCCGGAGTGCAAAATACCCGCAGGTCTTGCCCGATAACCGGGTGATATTTAAGGTGAAGGCCCCGGAGGCGCAGAAGGTACAGGTGGATCTGGGAAAAAAGTATGACCTGGTGAAAGACAGTGAGGGTTTCTGGAACGGCATCACTGAACCCGTTAACGGCGGCTTTAATTATTATTCACTGGTGATTGACGGGGTAGCTGTGGCTGACCCGGCCAGCGAAACGTTTTACGGCATGGGCCGCCAGGCGGCCGGGATAGAAATTCCGAAAAGGGATCAGGGCTTTTACCAGCAGCGCAATGTGCCGCAGGGCGATATCCGGATAAAGAAGTATGCCACCCGTATGGGCAGCTGGCGGGAGATGTACGTATATACTCCCCCGGGATACGATGAATCGGATGAAAAGTATCCTGTTCTTTACCTTTTACATGGCGGCGGTGAAGACCAGCGAGGCTGGGCCATGCAGGGGAAAGCCAACGTCATCCTGGATAACCTGATCGCCGAGGGCAAAGCAAAGCCGATGATTGTGGTGATGCTCGACGGCAACTTTCCCTTCCAGGGGGGTATCGGCGGCTTTAACGAGGCTCCGCTGAAAGCGTTTGAGGCTGAGCTGAAGGGCGGGGCTATTCCGTTTGTGGAGAAGAGCTTCCGGGTGAAGACCGATGCCGGCAGCCGCGCACTGGCCGGCTTGTCGCTGGGTGGCATGCAAACCCTCTATGCCGGGATCAAAAACCCTGACCTTTTTCATTACCTGGGCGTGTTCAGCTCGGGCTGGTTTGCGCAGAACACGGAGCTTTCCGATCCGCATTACCGGCTGGTGAAAGAGAATGCTGCAAAACTGAATGCGGATCTGAAGGCGCTGTGGATCTCCATGGGCGGCAAAGAGGATATTGCCTATAATAACTGCCGGGTGATGATGAAAAAATACGATGAGCTGGGGCTGAAATACACCTACAGCGAATACCCCGGCGGACATACCTGGCCGGTGTGGCGGCATGATCTGCACGGTTTTGCACAGGTACTTTTTAAATAAGCTATGAGCTGTAAGCCTTGAGCTATGAGCCGGGAGACCGACCTCCTATTGAAAGCTCACAGCTAAAATATATACACATGAAAGCACTCATCACCCTGATGTCAGTACTATGCCTGGCATTCTCTGCCCGGGCGCAGGACCTGAAGCTCTGGTACAATACGCCTTCCGGCAAAACCCGGGAAAATGCCCTGCCGGTAGGCAATGGCTTCCTGGCCGCCATGGTCTACGGAAACCCGGAAGAAGAAATTCTTCAGCTGAATGGAGGAACCCTTTCCGCTTCCGATTCAAGCCTGACAGTTTAATGGAGCCACTTCAGTGACGCTGTATATCGCCATAGCCACTAACTTTAAGAATTACAAAGACATCACTGCCAATGAAACCCGGCGGGTGCGTGAATACCTGGCTCCGGCCTATGCTAAATCGTTCGAAAGTATCCAGAACGGAACAACCTTCCCGAAATGCACCAGCCGCTGATCAGGATGGTGCGGGAGCTCTCTGAAACCGGAGCGGTAACGGCGAAAACCATGTACGGTGCCTGAGGCTGGATGGCGCATCACAATACCGATCTCTGGCGGGCTGCGGGGCCCGTAGACGGGGCTTTCTGGGGCTTATGGAATGCCGGTGGCGCCTGGCTGAGCCAGCATCTCTGGGAGCACGACCTCTACAACGGCGATAAAAAATACCTGGCGTCAGTATACGACGTGCTGAAAGGCCCGGCCCTATTCTAACACCTCACCTGGCGCCCACACGGACCACTTCCAAGGGCCAAATCCTGACCTTTACAGGGGTTTGAGGTCAAAGGGGCTGGTTATATTGCATATTACCATTAAAAATCCGGTTATTGTTGTTATGGAGCATTTCCTTATCGGAGAAACGGGATATTTCAGCAGGTGATTATGACGGGCAGATTAAAAAAGACCTGTAAAAGTTTGGCCATTCACATCTGTGAATGGCCAAACCTGAAAAACCAACCGCATTAATTGTATTACTGGTATCCAGGGTTTTGATAAGCATTTTTCTCTTCAGGAGTCATCTCCATACCATCGATTTGTCCTCTTGGAATCGGTCTCAGGTAATGGAAGGGCTGAATATCCCGGTTAAAGGTTTGCGGGGTATGATCTGTGAGATTAGGACCTCCAATCGTATATTTAGCGGCCACTTCGCCCCATTTCTGTGTTCTTATCAGGTCGAACCAGCGGTAACCTTCTGCGAAATATTCGCGTGAACGTTCAGCAAGAATGTAGTTTATATCAATGTTTGCCGGAGTGGCGGCGGTCATTGAGGCACTGTTATCAACCGTTTTGGCGCTATTCTCGGCATTGGAAAAACGCCATTTTCCGGCCCGGGCACGGATCACGTTAATTAGTTCGCGTGCACTCTTTCCTGCTTTTACAGTAGCGCCTTTAACGGCGGCTTCTGCGGCAATAAAGTAAAGTTCAGAGAATTTGGCCACGTAGTAGGGCCGGGTAAGGCCTGCGTTGGGCTGCCCTAACCCGCCGTCATTGTCTGTACGATACGTTCCCATTTTCCAGAGCCCCGGATGTCTTAAACGGCTGATGCCTTTGGGGGAGATCACGAAATCGGCCCTGCCGGGTAAAACACCGGCTCCTACGTTACTCTTATAGGTGGCATTGGAGTAATCGATGGCCGTGGCCGGTTCTTCGTTAAGGAACGTAAGAATAGGCGATCCAGGCTGCACAGGCAGGAAATTAGCATTATAATAGGTAGGGGTCTTGTCGTTTGCCAAATCCCAGTTCGACCGGTACACCGTAACAAACGTGCCATCATATCGGGCATCATTGGTTTTATCTGCAAAGGTATTGGTAAAGACCTCAATGGGCGGAGCCATCCGGGTCCATGGCCTTCCTTTGTCCTGGGTAGCCGCCCGTTGAACAGAACTTACGGCGTTCCAGCTGGTATTGGAAGTACTGCTCCGGATATTTGTATAATTCCAGGTCATCATCCAGACCACCCAGTTATCCGGGGGGCCTCCACCCCCGTAGGTCAGGCTTCCGCCGTTATATAATTCGCTGGTTTCCGTATGGTCTGCGTAGAGCAGCATTTCATTGTTTCTGTCGTTCGATCCCACGTGAAGATCATAAAAAGTAGGCTGGAGGCGGAAGGGTCCGGGATTCTCTATTCCCTGTACTGCTATATCATAAGCCTGCTGGAAGTACCATTGCGCATTGTGACCGTCCGGATCGGTTCTTGCCGTTTCCGGGTATGTAGGTATGTTTTTCGGATTTTCCAGCCACCATCCATAAGTGAGGTAAGCTTTCGCCAGGTAGAGACGTGCGAGAGTTTTGGTAGCGCTTCCGGTAACACGGCCTGCATCCGGCAAGTTGGCAGCGGCCGCTTTCAGGTCAGGAAATATAGCCTTTGTGTATACTTCAGGTACCGTATTCCTCACAGAAACCCTTACAGGCGAAGTGTTGAATTTCAGCTCTCCTGACCCCAGATCAAGCGGTACACCTCCGTAGGTTTGTACCAGCAGGAAGTAGTCGAATGCCCGGAAAAACTGCGCTTCAGCTATCAGTGCCGGCGATAAGCCCACTTCACTGGCGTTTTCAATAACCCCGTTTGCCGTATTTATGTTTGAGAAAACGGTATTCCATACGATACCGGTAGGGTGGGTGGTGACACTGATGCTTCCCACTCCTGACATATCCATATCTTTGAAGTTACCGTCAGCACTTTGCGCCCAGGTAGCTTCATCCGTTCCGGTTTCCCATGCGCTGTACAGGTAACCGTCGCCGTATAACCAGCGCAGGTGGGCATACATGGAAGTCAGGCCTCCCATAACTCCTTTTTCAGTTTTAAAAAAACCGGGCTCGTAGATGCTTCTGGGCTGTTCATCAAGAATAGTGGTGCAACCCACCATTGACAGCGTTAGCAGAATGGTTCCCAGGAATGATTTTATAGTTTTAAATTTCATTTTCGTACCAGTTAAAATGTTAAGTTCAGACCAATAACATAACTTTTTGTAGAGGGCGAATTTGCACTCACGGAAAGTAAACGCCTTTGAAATCCTCCCGTAGCATTATTTTCATCGCCATAGGAGTTAGGTTCCGGATCGAGGCCGGACTCTTTGTGAAAAGGAGAGAACATAACCAGAGGGTTCTGTACGGTTACATACATCCTGAGACGGGTATTTGACTTTTGCAACAGTTTCTCATTGAAGTCATATCCCAGAGATATGGTTCTTAATTTCAGGAAAGAGCCGTCAAAATAGGCCAGGGTACTGGCATATTTGGCATTATCGCCGCTAATCAGCCCGCCGGGTTTTGGATATTTGGCGCCGGTATTTTCCGGGGTCCAGTAATCCACATCCAGGTTCCCGTTACGCCCGGTCAGCAGGTTCATATACCCTGCCGGTCCGTGCAGGTTGCTTAGTAAAAGTCCTCCTTTTCTAAAGAGCCCTACTACGCTGAGATCAAACCCCTTATAGGCCACTCTGGTGTTAAACCCGCCCTGGAAGTCTGGGTCTACATTCATAATTTGCCGGTCATCAGGTCCTATTCGTCTGACAGGGGTTCCGTCAGCATTATAATCTCCGGTATATTTCACTTTGATCATACCGATGTTTCCTCCCGGTTCCAATATATTGAGATAAGGGTCTCCTTCCTGCCACAAGCCGATCTTTTCATAATCGTAAATGGCATTTATATTATAACCTACAAACCAGGAATTGCCCTCGTCACGGGTCTGCCCAGAGGCCAGGGCTACGAGTTTATTCCGGTTGGTATAGAAGTTAATGCCGGCATCCCAGTTCCAGCCGTTGCGGTTTTCTATGATCCTGCCGTTCAGGCTGATCTCAATCCCTTTATTCTGAGACTGGCCTATATTGGCGGTATAGCTTCCCACGCCGGAGGTGGCGGGCAGCCCAAGACCCAAAAGAATGTCTTTGGTATTGGTTACGTAATATTCAATGGTACCTGACAAGCGGTTCTTCAGGGCAGTAAAGTCGATTCCGGCGTTCCAGGTTTCGGAGTATTCCCATCCAAGGCTGGAGTTAGGCAGCTGGGATACATAATATCCTACCGCATAGTTGTCATCACCAAAGTTATACGGCCGTGTGGCCAGGCGCCCGAGAGTGGCGTAGGGGGCAATAGCCTGGTTGGATGTCTGCCCGTAACCGGCGCGCAGTTTAAGGAAATTAATGGCGGTTACGTTATCCATAAATGATTCATTCGAAAGGTTCCAGCCAACAGAAACGGCAGGATAGGTATGCCACTTGTACCCTTCGGCCAGTCTTGATGAGCCGTCTGACCTGAGGGTTGCCGAAATCATGTAGCGGTCGTCATAAGCATACATTACCCTGCCCATTCCGGATATGAGGCCCCATTGCTGGTAATCCTGATCATTCGGGTTGACCGTAATTTCTCCCGTAGCCTGACCCAGGTTGTAGAACTGAAATGCGCTGGCCGGAATGTCACGTGCTCCCATGGCTGAACGGTTATACCGGTTTTGCTCGGCAGAATACAGCGCTATTACGTTCAGGTTATGTTTTTTAGCAAAAGTCCTGTCGTAACTTAAGATGTTTTCTACCGTCCAGTGGTATGTTTGAGAATTACTGATGGATGCTCCTGAAGGAGTGGCGGCATTGACACTGTTCACCCCTTCGCCGGTAAAGCTTCCGCCGTTATTCTGAAGAAAATCAAGTCCCAGGTTAGTGCGCAGTTTGAGGCCTTGCACCCATGGAATGCTTACTTCTCCAAAGAGAGAGTTGTAGCTGGCATAACCGCGGGACTCGCTGATCCACTGGTCTTTCAGGTTTTCTATCACACTCCGGGTAAGTACATAGTACTCATCGATACCTGTTTTTACCGTTCTTTTAAGTGTGCCGTCAGGATTATTCAATACAGCCAGCGGAGAGGCTCGCAGGATTCCTCCCACACCCACCTGGTTGCCTTTGCTCATGTTGAAGTTGCTGTTGGTTGTAAAGCCCAGCCGGAAGTAATCTCCCACTTTTTGGTCAACCGACCCCCGCAGTGAATACCGGGTGTACTGCTGGGTGGGGATCACGCCCTGGTTCTGGTAATATCCGCCGCCGAAGTTATAGCTTCCGGAAGTGGTGCCACCCGATATACTTACATTGTGGTCGGTGACATACCCCTGGCGATA
This sequence comes from Leadbetterella sp. DM7, assembly GCF_040829825.2. Classification (NCBI taxonomy): domain Bacteria; kingdom Pseudomonadati; phylum Bacteroidota; class Cytophagia; order Cytophagales; family Leadbetterellaceae; genus Leadbetterella; species Leadbetterella sp. DM7. The sequence goes on from NZ_JBFOLH020000008.1 coordinate 23,434, forward strand.
AAACTCATCCTGCCAGTCGGTGTTCGCATTTTCATCTTCATCAACAGCATTGGTATATATGCCGGCATATTTCCGGAACTTGTTAAAGGTAGGGCCGTCCATCATGGGGTATTTGGAAAAGACCTCCTGGATACCATAATAGCTATTGTATGCAATACGCGGCTTACTTCCTTTCGTGCCTTTGTCGGTAGTGATCAGGATCACCCCGTTTGCACCGCGGGAGCCGTAAATGGCGGTGGCTGAGGCATCTTTAAGGATATCAATACTTTTAATATCATTGGGGTTGATATCGGCAAGTGACCCGGGGAAAGGTATGCCGTCAAGCACAACAAGGGGGTTGTTGTCTGCGCTGAGCGAGCGGGTTCCCCGTACACGAATCTGCATGGTAGCCCCCGGGCGAGTGGAGGTCTGAGACATCTCTACCCCTGCCAGGCGACCTTGCAGGGCTTGCGAAATGTTAGGAGCTGGCACCTCTCTGATCCTGTCACCGGCGATAGACACCACCGATCCGGTTACTGCCTCTTTACGCTGTGTACCATAGCCCACCACCACTATTTCATCCAGGCTGGTGTCTGAAGACTGAAGGGCAATATTCAGCGCAGCCTGGGAAGCAGATAAAGTGTGTTCAATTGACACATATCCAACCATAGAAAAAACGATGATTTCACCCGGGTTGGCCAGAATAGAAAATTTGCCTTCAGCGTCTGTAATGGCGCCTTTTACCGTGTTTTTGACAGTAATAGTTACGCCAGGCAGCCGCTCACCGCTCTCATCTGTAACAGTACCCTGAATACGTCTTTCCTGCGCAACGGAGGTAAAAACCCCCATCACTAAAAGTACAAAGGTCAAGGATCTCAGGCCATAATGGATCCTGAGGTCCTTCAGGATTAAATAGAGATTTGATTGCATAATTATTTAAGGTTATTAATTTGACATCTCGACAGATTACGGCATCTCATCGATTATTGCTTGACAAATATCAAAACAATAATTTGTATATGCAATCGATTGCATTAATTTTTTTGTAATTAAATTATATTTACTTTACTCCCTTTCGGAAAAAATCAATTTGATTGGCAAATAATCCTATTCATTATTTTGATTTTTTAAAAATGATGAGGTTAAACGATTAACTTGGGCACTTAAGATGTAACTTTGATTATTGATACTTTGCAATTGTTGCATAAATTTAAATAATGAAGCAAACAACCATTTATGATATAGCGGGGCATTTGGGCATTTCTGCTGCCACCGTAAGCAGAGCATTAAGCGGGCATCCCGGTATTAATGTACAAACGGCAGAAAAAGTAACCCGGGCCGCGCAGTTGTTAGGATACCAGTCGAATAAATTCGCCAGCAACCTCCGGAAGCAGCGGAGCAATACCCTGGGGGTGATTGTACCCCGGTTGAATTCGGTGGTAATGTCTTCCATCCTGGCCGGGATGGAACGGGTGGCGAATGAGGGGGGCTATAACCTGATCATCAGCCAGTCGCTGGAGCTGGAGAAGAAGGAAATTGAAAACGCCCACACCATGTTTAACAGCCGGGTAGATGCGCTGCTGATATCGTTGGCTTTTGATACGGATACCTTTGATCATATTGCTCCTTTTATAAAGAAGAAGATTCCGGTGGTGTTTTTTGACCGGGTGCTGGACCACCCCTCCTGTACCAGCGTGGTGATCGATAACTTCCGTGACGGTTACGAAGCCACCCGCCACCTGATCGGGCAGGGCTGCCGGAACCTGCTGCATGTAACCGGAAGCCTGAAGCGAAACGTATACCGCGACCGCCTGAGAGGCTTTGAAACGGCCCTTAGAGAATTCGGCCTGCCGTATACCGAAGCCTCCCTGCTGGTGACCGGGTTTGATGCCGAAGCCCCCAACGCCGTTATGGACAGGATTGCCGCTATGGAGACACCCCCTGACGGGATATTTTTCACGAATGACGCCTGTGCCGCCTCCACGATCATCTTAATGAAAAAGGCAGGGTACCGTGTGCCGCACGATATTGCCGTGGTGGGCTTTAACGATGATCCTATCTCGAAGGTAGTGGAACCTAATCTTACCACGGTGCATTACCCGGCCATGGAGATGGGAGAAATAGCGGTACAGACCATTATCAGCCACCTGGAGGGCAACCTGAATGTGAACCAGGGGAGCGCAATTGTGCTGCGATCGGAGATGGTGGTGCGGGAATCCTCGCTGCGCCCGGATAAAACCATATAAGGCATATAAGTCATACAGGCTTTTTGAAATCCTCACTTGTATGACTCATATGCCTTATATGGTTCACTCCTCCTACATGCGCTTATTATTCGTTTTATTATACAAAAGCGTTTTTCCTTTCTCTTCTGATTTGCGGAACTCCTGCGTATTCTGGTCGTCTACCCGCTGCGGGAAAAGAATGCCGTTGAGGTGGTCGGTTTCGTGCTGGAAGATCACGGCGGTAAACCCTTCCACTACTTCTGTGAAATAGCCGCCTTCCAGGGTATTATAGGTGATCTGGATGGCGTAGCTCCGGATCACGTTGTCGCGCGTGTCGGGAATGGAGAGGCAGCCTTCGGCCCCCAGCTGCAGCAGCTCAGATTTCCAGGTAATTTTCGGGTTAATGTAGAATTCAAAGGGTGTGCCCGCTTTGTCGAAACGTTTTACCCAGATCAGGTTCCGGTTAATGCCGACCTGGGGTGCAGCAATACCCACACCGTTGGTGCTGCTGTCGGTAACCGAGAGGTACATACGCCGGGCCAGCAGGGGCAGCAACGGGTCGTCAAAGGCAATGTCGTCAGATACAGCGGTCAGGATTTTAAAATCTTCGGGGTTGGTGGTCTGCGTTACCCGCATCATACGGCCGGTATCCCCGCTCCGGATCAGGGCACTTTCTGCGGCCGTGAAGCGCGATTTGTTTTCCAGCTTTGGAAAAGAGGTTTGAGCGGCTACCTGGAAGGAGATGAGAAGAAGGAGGATAACTCGTACCATAAATGTTAATCGGTATACTTAATGCGGTTGTTTTGTACCAGGATATGATTTATTTTTCCCGGCTTTCCCCGGTAATCAAACTAATGATGGCTACATCAAAGCCATTGCCGAACGCGTTCAGAACTGTTTTTTGCAGTAATTCGGCAATTCCCTCCTCCTTTCCCTTTTGCATGCCTTCTGCCATCAGCTGATCGTATGCCGTCATCATCTTCGTACTCATATCGTCGGATAGATTTTTAATTGATGCTTTAATAAATCCTGAGTTAAGGTAAGGGTTTTGTAATAAATAAACAAAAACGGAATAGGTTATGTTCAATCCTGAATAAGGGATAAGATTTTCGAGAATAGTTTGAAAATGCGTGCTACAGCAACTGATCAATAGGCATCCGTTCGTGCTCGCCGGTCTTTTTAAAATGAGAAGGCGTAAAGCCGGTGACCTTTTTGAACTGGTTGCTCAGGTAGGCTTCGCTGCTGTAGCCCATTCTGAAGGCGATCTCCTTGAGCGACAGCTGGTCATAAACAATCAGCTCTTTCACCCGTTCTATTTTGTGCCGGATCTGGAATTTTTCAATGGTGGTACCCGTAAGCTCGCTGAAAACCGTGCTGATATGCTTGTAGTCCTGGCCCAGCTCTTCGCTGAGAAGGTCGGAGAGGTTCTTTTTATGGAGTATTTCGGGGGTATGGTGCACCGAGCGGATAATGATGTTTTTCACCTGCTCCACCAGCTGCTTTCGTTTGTCGTCAAGCAGTTCAAAGCCCAGCTTTTTCAGCCCGGACTCTACTTTTGAGACCTGCTTTTTATGGAGCTCACCGGCTAAAACGGCATGCCCCAGGCCTACTTTAAGAACAGGAATATTCTGCTCTCTCAGTAAATCTTCTACCGCGGCGATGCACCGGGGGCATACCATATTTTTAATATAAAGATCCATAGAAATAGCTTCCTGCTTTATAGTATAAACACCAATTGCAGGTAAAGCATTCCGGAAGGCCTACAACCCGGTGCCCAAAAGAGCCAGTCCGCCACCCAGAACAAGGAATATCAGCATCAGGGCATACAGAGACAGGATGACCAGGGTCATAATCCCCACAAACCGGAAAAAGCTTTTCAGCTTTTCAAATGCCACGGTCAGGTCTTCGCTGCTGCCGCTTTGCAGGGCCAGGGTCAGCTTCTGGGACCACTGCAGGAGATAAAGGCAGGGGAAAAAGTAAAGCCCTGCTAAGATAAGGTAAGTAATGGTGATGCCTGCGGTGGGGAAAAAATTCAGCTCAGGTGCGGTAGCTGCGAGCGAACCGAAAACAGAACCGGCAAAAACGGCTGCAAGAACAATGAGCCCGGTGGTTACAAAACCTACAATAGCCAGGAATTTGGCCCATTTGGCGCTTTCTTTCAGGAACTGTTGACCCGGCGTACTGACATACAGGGTATTTTCGAAGTCGGATAAGTGATTCATAAAACAGGTTTTAGTGAAAATCAAATATACAAAATTTGGTTTTGCTTTTGGCAGCATCTGTCCTAAAAAACTTATTGAAGCAACCGGAGTGTGCCGGCTTTATACTTTTTTCCGTGAGATGATCAATTGGAGCATGAGCAGGCAGATCACCAGGGCCGTCAGCGGGATAAGGGAGAAATAAAAGGCTTTGCTCCCGCCGATGGTATGAAAAAGCCATCCTGCCAGGCGTGAGCCTGCGGTACCTCCCAGGGCAGAAAAAAACACCAGGAGCGATGCCATAGGGCTATGGAAGATTTTTTCGGTGCTGCTTAAAACCGCCGAGCTTACCATAGGATAAACGGGAGCCAGGAAGAAGCCGATCAACGGAAATACCCAGGCAATGAGCGGTACATCGGATAAGGTTTTTATCTCTTCTGCACCGGGGTTTGCGGCATGAGGAAGCACCGTAATCACCATCAGGCCGGCCGCTGCCAGGCAGATAAGCAGCAACAGGAGCCAGCTCATTTTTTTGACCAGAAGTGCCGAAACATAGCGCCCGGCAGCAATAGACAGGATGAGGATGACCGACATCCTGACGGCCAGGGCTTCAGGCAGGTGAAGTACGCGTTCATTAAAAGTGGGCAGCCAGCTCATAATGCCCTGCTCGGCCATAACATACATCAATGCCGCCAGCGCAAACACCGGTACGGCCGGCCTCTTCAGCAGGTAAAACATCTGCTTCAGGTCATGAAGGGGGTTGACGGCGGGGTACTTGTGTGTAAGAGCGGAGAAATCAGAAGTAAGAAGGAAAATAAAGGAAAATGCCACCAGGAGGGCAATGGCCGGGTAAATGTTCAGCCAGGCGTCAGGATCCGTATCGCTGTAGAACAGGGGAAACCCGATAAATGCGGTGGCAATGCCGATCATAAAGACGCTTTCTATAGCGCTTAAAAAACCCGTATGCTCTTTTTCACCCGTTGTGAGCAGCCCCGTCAGTGAATAAACCGAGGTTTTAATAAAGGCAAAGGAAATGCCCAGCAGGGTAAACAGGATTTTGACCGCATTAAAGGAATTGCCGTAATACATGATCAGGCACCCGGAGAAAACCAGTGCCAGCGCGAGAAGCATTGCCTTTTTATAGCCTAAACGGGGCAGGAATGAGCCGGCCAGGAAAGAGGCAAAGGCAATGGAAAGATCTTTGAAGCCCTCCAGCAAACCGGCGCTGAGCTCATCTGTGCCGTACTGGTTCACCGATCGCTGAATAAGGATGCCCACGCTGTTTAAAAGGATGGCAAAAACAAAATAGCTGATAAACAGGGAGATCTTGATTTTCCGGTTTTTCATGGGGCTTAAATCCGGTTTTTTCACCGGAACGGAAAGAGATGTGACAGGCAAATCCTGTGCAAAAGTAACCGGAAGGAGGGAAAATAAATAGCACGGAATAGTGGTTTTTTTGTATTATATTAATATTTTTGTTTTCCTGTTAAGTTATAACCATGAAAGCAGGTCTTTTAAACACGAAGACTCCCGTTGAAATTATTCAGCTGGATGAGGGAAGCTCATTCAAGCTGCTGCACCACAAGGTCAGGGCAGATAATTTTCTCTGGAATTACCATTGTCACCCGGAGTGGGAGCTGGTCTATGTATGTGAAGGAACCGGCCGCCGCCATGTGGGCAATCACCTCAGCTATTACCAGGACGGCGACCTGGTGCTGATAGGACCTGAACTGCCGCATTCGGGCTTCGGGTACGGTTCAGAAGGAGTGCATGAGGAAATCGTGGTTCAGTTTAAAAGCGACACCTTCGGCCGGGATGCATCGGGTATCCCCGAGATCCGCTTCATTGAAACCCTGTGGGAAAATGCCCGCTACGGGATGTGCTTTTACGGGCAAACCAAAAAAGAGGTGGGCGAAAAAATCCGGGCACTTCCCGGGCTGTCTTCGTTTGAACGTTTCCTGGTTATGATGGGCGTGCTGAAGGAGCTGGCGGCATCGAAAGAGTATATTGTACTCAACGGATCGGTCAACACCTACGGTTTTACGAACAGGGACCAGGACCGGTTGCGGAAAATATACGAGCACCTGGAGCAGAATTACCACCAGGGCGTGGATATTGAAAAAGTAGCTGCCCTGGTGAACTTATCGGTGCCCGCATTTTGCAACTATTTTAAGAGGATGGTCAGTATGACCTATACCGATTTTGTGAACGACTACCGGATCCGGAAAGCCTGCCAGATGCTGGTTACTCCTAAAAGCATGCTGGATATCAGTTTTGAATGCGGGTTCTCCAGCCAGTCGTACTTCAGCAAGGTTTTTAAAAAGGTGAAGGGAAAAACACCTATGGAATTCCGGAATGAGCTGATTATGAGAGCATAATATGCACCCGGCTCTGCCCGGCCCCTGTAGGGGAATTGTCCTGTTTTTTCCTTAAATATTAATAGAGAACAAAAAGCAATTAATAGGGAGATAATCTTTCTAGGTAAAAGCAGTCAACTTTGCTTTATATAAATAAAGCAGGAAACGACCTGCAGGGAGATCGACATCTGGATGTATTTTATTTTTTAAACATAACCTTAAATAAACAGTAATGAAAAGAAATCTATTTTTTCTTCATTCGGGATTTCGTGTAAAAACGGAAGTCTGGAGGGCTTTGACCGTTCTACTTTTATCCGTGTTTTTCAGCAGCAGCGGATTTGCCCAGAAAACGGTTACCGGTACGGTTTCAGATGCCACCGATAACTCGGCCATGCCGGGCGTGAACGTAGCTGTAAAAGGTACAACCAACGCAACGATGACCGGTGTAGACGGCCGGTATTCAATTACGGTACCCAATGATCAGGCAGTGCTGGTTTACAGTTTCATCGGTAAAGTCAGCAAGGAGGTTGTGGTAGGAGCACAGACCCTCATTGACATAAGCCTCGTAGATGAAACCACGAGCCTCTCGGAAGTGGTGGTGGTGGGATACGGTACGGCCAAACGCAAAGACCTGACGGGCTCGGTATCTTCTATTGCTTCCAAGGATCTGAACGCCGGTATCAACCCCAACCCCCTGCAGGCCATCCAGGGCAAAGTAGCCGGGCTGGTCATTACGCAGCCTTCGGGTGACCCCACCCAGAGCCCTACCGTAAGACTGCGGGGATATACCTCACTGGCCGGCGGTAGCGATCCCCTGTATGTGGTAGACGGCATGATCGGTGTGCCCATCAATACCATTTCGCCGAATGATATTGAAACCATGGATGTGCTGAAAGATGCTTCTGCAGCGGCCATCTACGGTTCAAGAGCGGCAAACGGGGTGATCCTGATCACCACCAAGAGAGGAAAAGTGGGCAAGCCGACCATCTCGTTTGACAATTATATCGGTACTTCCGTTATTTCAAAGCGGTTTGATCTGCTGGATGGTCCCGGGTATATCGATGCCGTAACACGGATCAAAGGAGCCAGTGCGCTATCTGACAACCTGCGCTTTCCGAAAGATGCCAGCGGGAACTATTACGATACCGACTGGGTGAAAGAGATTACCCGGAACGCATTTGTGCATAACCATGACCTCAGCATTTCGGGCGGTTCGCAGGGGCTTACCTACCGCGGTTCAGTGAACTACCTGAACCAGGAGGGCTTAATCAAAAACTCGGGACTAAACCGGACCACCGCCCGGATCAACCTGGACCAAAAGGCGTTTGATAACCGGCTGAACATCCAGTATAACCTGGCCTATACCGAAACGCTGAACAAATATACCATAGGCGGAGCCATAGAAAGGGCGGTTACCTTCCTGCCTACTCTCCCGGTAAAAAATGCAGACGGCAGCTATTATGAAGTATTGGGTAACTTCAGCCTGTTTAACCCGGTGGCCATGATAGAAAACTACACCAATGAGCAGAATAAAAAGCTGGTTCAGGGAGGTCTGATCCTGAGATACGAGCTTTTTGACGGCTTCACACTGGGGGCGAGCGGGCAGATCCAACGCGAAAACGGCGTAACGGATTACTGGACCGACCCCAATATCAAAGCCTACCAGGGAGCCAACGGCCGGGCCAGCCGCTCGTATTTCGAAGCGCAAAGTAAGCTGATGGAGCTGACCGCCAATTACTTTAAGGCACTGAGCGGCGAATCAAACATGGCATTCCTGGTGGGGTATTCGTACCAGCAGAATGACAACGACGGGTTCGCAGCCGCCAATACCGGTTTTGTAACCGACTTTGTGACCATTGATAACCTGGGGCTCGGCTCGGGTACCCTGATCAATCCCAGTAATAGTTATGCCACTTCTTACCGCAACCAGACCAAGCTGATCTCTTTCTTCGGAAGGGCCACGCTGAACCTGAAAGACCGTTATAACCTGACCGCCACGCTGAGAGAAGACGGAAGCTCTAAGTTCGGAGCCAACAACAAATGGGGGCTTTTCCCTTCGTTTGGTGCGGGCTGGATCATCTCCAACGAAGCGTTCTTCGGGCAGCCTTCCGGCTTGAATTACCTGAAGCTGAGAGTGGGCTGGGGGCAAACGGGTAACTCGGAAGGGATCAACCCCTATAACTCGATCATGCTGTACGGCTTAAGCGGCACCTACTATGACGGAGCCGTGGGCGATTTCCTTCCCGGCTATGCCATCACGCAGAATGCCAATCCTAACCTGAAATGGGAGGTGCTGGAAACCACTAACGTGGGTCTCGACTTCCAGTTGGCTTCGGGCCGGTATTCGGGTACGATTGAATGGTACAACAAGCTGACCCGGGACATGCTGTACAACTACAGCGTACCTGCCAACGGGGTAGATTATTTTACCCCTACCATCCTGGCTAACGTGGGAACCATGAAAAACACGGGGCTGGAGCTTAGCTTTGGCGGAGCTGTGATCGAGAAGAAAAACTTTTCGTGGACGCCTCAGCTGGTTGTCTCGTACAACAAAAACAAGGTGGTTTCGCTGTCAAACGACCAGTTCTCTACCGGCCAGGTTCGCTTTAACCCCTTCGGAGGACGCGGGCTAAGCGATGTGTTTGCTTCTTACCTGACCCCGGGCAGACCGTTGGGTGAATTTAACTATGTGCCTACTTTCGTAGAATTTAATTCAGAAGGAAAAGTAGTCATGAAAGGAGCTGAAGGAAAAGGCAACACCACCGATGTGTCGGTATCCGATGCGTACGAAGCATTCAAGGCAGGCAACCCGATTTCAGCCGGCAACCCGCAGCCTTTCCTGACCGGTGCATTGAGCAATACGTTCAGGTACGGCAACTTTGACCTGAGCTTCCAGCTGAGAGGAACATTCGGAAACAGCATCCTGAACAACATCCGGAATAACCTGATGATTCCGGGATCAATCCTGGAAACCAATATGCTGAAAGACGTAAACACGTTGCCCGATAACTATGAGACCAACCGGCTGACCAGCATGTGGGTAGAGAACGGGTCGTTCGTACGGCTGGACAACTGGCAGGTGGGATACAACGTGCCGGTAAACGGTAAAACCCTCTCCAACGCCAGGATTTACCTGGGCGGCAATAACCTGCTGATCTTTACGAAGTACAAAGGGATTGACCCTGAGCTTCAGACCCGGGGAGACCTGGAGAACAACAGTTCGCAGCGGCCTAATGCACTGGGATTGGATTATCTGACGGTTTATCCTAAAACCCGGTCGTTCCAGTTGGGAGTTAATCTTACATTTTAACTAAAAAGACTTTGAAGAAAATGAAAGGAATATATAGAATTTTAGCTGTAGGGGCTCTGATAATGTCACAGGCATGTACCGACCTCACGGAGAAAACCTACGATGTCATACCTACTGAAAGCTTCGGGAGCACCCCGGCGCAGCAGGAAGCCCTTCTCGGCCCGCTTTATAACCGGGTGGGAGACTACTGGCCTACACTCTTCTGGGTACAGCCCAGCACCGATGAAATGATGATCCCTACCCGGGGTGGTGACTGGGGCGACGGCGGTCAGCATGTGCGGATGTATACCCATACCTGGGAAGCTGCCCAGGATAACGGCCGCTTTAACGGCATCTGGAGCTGGTGCTATAACGCCATTACAGCCATTAACCTGCAGATGAAATTTGTGTCTGAACCGTCTAAGCTGGCAGAATTACGGGCTTTGAGGGCATTTTTCCATTACATCGCTATGGATAATTTCGGAAACGTGATTATTGCAGACGGGGTGTCGTCCGGAAATCCGCCGCAAAGTACCACGAAGCAGGTATTTGAATTCATAGAAAAAGAGCTGCTGGAGGTGTATCCTGACCTGAGCGTGACCGTGGGCGGGGCCTACTATACCCGGTTTAACAAATACGTGGTAGATATGCTCCTTGCCAAGCTATACCTGAATGCGGAGGTTTATACCGGAACGCCCCAGTGGGCCAAGGCTGTAGACTATACCACCCGCATTATCGAATCGGGTAAGTTTTCATTGCCGGCTGATTTCTTCAGCACGTTCTCGGCCCGGAACCAGGACTCTCCCGAGATCATACTGGCTACGGCTTTTGACCGGACCAAAAGAACAGGCTTTAATATCCAGATGCCGGTATTGCACTACCGCCAGCAATTGGAGTTTAACATAGGAAACAGCCCGTGGAACGGACCCTGCGCCGTGCCCGAACACTATTATTCGTTTACTGACGATGACATCCGTAAGCAAATGTGGATGGTAGGACAACGGTATGCCGCAGACGGTGTAACTCCGCTGATGGATGACGACATCCCGCTGGTGCTGAACCCCGAAGTGCCTGCGCTGGTGATGCCGGCCGGTGCTGATACCCGTGTAAGGGGAGCAAGGGCGGCCAAATATGAAATTCAGCGGAACAACCCCATTGACCAGCAGGATAACGACTTCGTGATCTTCCGCCTCGGCGATGCCATCCTGATGCGGGGTGAAGCCAACCTGCGCCTCGGGAATACCGCTGCCGCCCTGGCCGATGTGAACATCATCCGGGAAAGAGCGGGCGTGAAGCCGTATACGGCAGCACAGCTGACCCTTGATGAGCTTCTGGCCGAAAGAGGAAGAGAGATGTCGTGGGAGCTGCACCGCCGCCAGGACCTGATCCGTTTCGGGAAATTCAACAATGCCTGGCGGTTTAAGCCGGCATCACCGGCTCATACCCGGCTGTTCCCCATCCCTCCTGATCAGATTGCCACCAACCCCAGCCTGAAGCAAAATCCGGGCTATTAAGGAATAGAATCAGCTCTGTTTCAATACCCGGTTTCGGATAACCAGGAAGTGCCGCTTTTAAAAGCGGCACTTTTGTTTTTATAAGTTATTGATTATCAGCAAAATATTGTAATACAATTTTTTATTCAAATTGTACAAGGCGGGGCGACCCGTAGGAGGCGACCGCCGTATCTTTGTCGCAGAATTTTCCTATTTTCTATATGTATCTTCCAATACAGAGAGGTAGGGCTATTTGTATTTAACCATTTTATTGAACAATTCATATGCAAAAACACGTACGATTGAGGAAGTGGAATTTCGCGTTCCGGAATATGGCGGGTCTGCTCGTATTCCTGATGGCGGTTTCCACGGCTTGGGCACAAAAGACAGTTACCGGGAAAGTAACGGATGCCGGGGATAATTCGGAAATAATAGGTGCCACGGTGATGGTGAAAGGAACCACCACGGCCACGGTGACCGACGTAGACGGGAACTACCGGATCAGTGTACCGGAGAGCAACGCCGTTCTGGTTTTCTCTTATGTGGGAAAAGTAGCTCAGGAGGTAACCGTGGGTAACCAGTCGGTGATCAATGTAAGCCTGGCTGATGATCCCAAGTTATTGGAAGAAGTGGTAGTGGTAGCTTACGGTACCCGGAAAAAGGCCGACCTTACCGGTTCGGTGATCGCCGTGAATGCCAAAGATTTCCAGCAGGGAAATATCCAGTCGTCGGAGCAGTTGCTGCAGGGCAAGGTTGCCGGTCTCCAGGTAACCCCCGGAGGCGGTTCTGCCGGTGGCGGAAGTACCATCCGTATCCGTGGTGCGGCCTCGTTGAACGCTTCGAATGACCCGCTGATTGTTATTGACGGGATCCCGGTGGAAGGAAACGGCATCAAAGGGTCGGATAACCTCCTGAACACCATTAACCCGAACGATATTGAGAGCATGTCGGTGCTGAAAGATGCTTCGGCAGCAGCCCTGTACGGTTCAAGAGCTTCTAACGGGGTGATCATCATTACCACCAAGAAAGGAGCTTCAGGCAAGCCGCGCTTTAACTTCAACACCCAGTTCTCTGCCGGGGTAATCACCAAAAAAGTAGATATGCTGAACGGTGACCAGGTAAGAGACCTGATCAACGCACATGCCGCATCTACCGGGAACAATACCTACAAAGACATGCTGGGAGCCGAAAATACCGACTGGCAGGATGTGATCTTCCGGAACTCTACCGGTACAGACAATAACCTGAGCGCCAGCGGATCGGTAAAAAATATCCCGTTCAGGGTATCTTTAGGGTACTCGAACCAGAACGGTCTCCTGAAAACCGATAATTTCCAGAGAACTTCCGGTGCCCTTAACCTGAGCCCTAAGTTCCTGGATAACACCCTTTCGGTCAACATCAACGCACGTGTGGCCGGTACGCAGAACCGCAAGGCTGACGAAGGAGCCGTAGGAGCGGCGCTTCGTATGGACCCTACCCAACCCGTATATGCCGACAATGCGTATGGCGGATATTTTGAATGGCTGACCTCTACCGGCGACTGGAACAACCTGGCCGGAAGAAACCCGCTGGCTATGCTCGACCTGAGAAACGACGCCCGGAAAGCCAGCCGCTTCATCGGGAACGTGGAGCTGGACTATAAGCTGCCGTGGATAGAAGGACTGAGCCTGCGTACAAACCTGGCCCTGGATCATACCAACGGTAACCGTACGGAAACCATCAGCGCCCTGGCGGCTTCCAACTACCGTACACACGGGTATTACAAGAACGAAGACGAGAAGAAATCGAATAAGCTGTGGGATGTTTCCGCATTTTACGAAAAAAACCTGCCCGGAATCAAAAGCAAATTTGATGTGCTGGCTCTGCACTCGTACCAGGATTTCCTGACAGAAGTGTTCATGAACCCGGCCTACAGCGCAGACCGGTCTGAAATTATCCCGAACAGCGCTCCGGCATTTGCTACCGACAGGCCGCAATATCGCCTGGATTCTTACCTGGGAAGGATCAACTATACCTTTGATGATACCTACTTGCTGACCGCCTCACTGAGAAGGGATGCGAGTTCGAAATTTTCGCCTGAGAACCGGGTAGGTTATTTCCCGGCCCTGGCTGCTGCATGGAAGATCAAAGAAGGTCTGTTTGCCCGGTCGAAAGCGGTTTCGGAAATGAAGCTGAGAGTAGGCTGGGGGGTAACCGGTCAGCAGGATTTTAACAACTACTACCCGTACATGGCCCGTTATGCCTACGGTTCCAATACGGCGCAATACCAGTTCGGGGATGAGTTTTACCAGTTTTTACGCCCGGCGGCCGTAGATGCCAACATCAAATGGGAAACCACTACCACCACTAACGTGGGCCTGGACTTCGGCTTTGCCAACAACCGGATCACCGGTACGGTAGAATGGTTTAACAAAGACACCCGTGACCTGCTGGCCGTAGCGCCGGTGGCCTACGGATCTACCTTTGACATCAGCGTGTTTACCAATGTGGGTAACCTGACCAACAAGGGGATGGAGTTTGTATTAAACACCACGCCGGTGCTGAACGACAACTTCCGGTGGGATATCGGGTTCAACATTACCAAAACGAAAACCGAAATTGTTTCTTTAAGGAAGCAGGATGACCCCAACTTTACGGGAATTCCCGTGAGCGGTATAGCCGGGGGTACCGGTAACACCATCGGCCTGCACATGATCGGCCAGTGGCCTTATGCCTACAATGTGTTTCAGCAGGTATACGATCACAACGGGAAACCGCTGGAAGGCGTGTATGTGGACAGGAACGGCGACGGGCAGATCTCAGATGCCGACCGTTACCTGTACAAGCAGCCGGCTCCGAATACATTGCTGGGGATAAATACGGCCATCAATTACAAAAAATGGACGGCCAGGGCATCGGGCCACGGGATGTTCGGAAACTACCTCTATAACAACTTCCGTTCGGAACGTTCGGTGATGCGTAACCTGCTGGATCCGGTATTGACCATCAACAACGCCTCTACAGAATTGCTGACCACCGGTTTCTATAACAACCAGTACCAGTCTGACCTGTATATCGAAAATGCCTCCTTCTTCCGCCTAGACAATATCAATGTAGGGTACTATGTCGGAAAAGTATTTGGAAACGCCACCCTCAGCCTGAACGCGGGCGTAAACAATGTGTTCGTGATTACCAAATACAGCGGCTTAGATCCGGAAAACTCATCCAGCACGGGGGTGGATAATACCATTTATCCGCGTCCGAGAATGTACACTTTCGGGTTGAACTTTGATTTTTAAGACGAGCTAAAAGAGATAAAATATGAAAAATATCATTAAGAATATAGCGATAGCCTTCCTGAGCATGAGCATCGTGACCTCATGTTCCAATAAGCTGGACTTATTCCCGCAGAACGACATGACGCCGAATAATGCATACGCTACCATGGACGGGTATACCTCCGTTCTGGCTAAAATTTACGGCAGCCTTTCGCTGGGAGGAAATGAAGGTGACGGCTCCCCTGATATTTCAGGACTGGACGGCGGATCACAGATTTCCTTCATACGGCCTTTCTTTAACCTGCAGGAGCTGCCTACCGATGAGGCCGTTTGTGCATGGAATGACCAGACCATCAAAGACTTTCATAACCTGGCCTGGACCAGCTCCGATCCGTTTATTAAAGGTGCCTATGCCCGGCCAATATGGAATATCGGCCTGATCAATGCCTTCCTGAGAGAAGCAACCGATGCCAAAATATCGGAAAGAGGCTTTAGCGGTGCAGATGCTGCCAACATCAAAAATATGGCGGCAGAAGCAAGATTCATCAGGGCATTTAATTACTGGGTGGCAATGGACCTGTTCGGTAAGTATTCTTTCCTGACCGAAGCCGACCAGACCGGAACCACGCCGGTAGAAAAGCCGGCCAACGAGATCTTTGCGTATATCGAAACCGAGCTTAAAGCGGTGGAAGAGCTTTTACCTGCTGCCCGGTCAAACGTATACGGACGGGTGGATAAAGCCGCTGCGCAGGCCCTTCTGGCACGTATGTACCTGAACGCCGAAACCTATACCGGCGCCGGCAAATACAACGAAGCCGCCACGTATGCTAAAAAAGTGATTGAGTCGGGATATTCGCTTAGCACCGATTACTACCGGTTGTTCCAGGCAGATAACAATACCCAGACCAACGAGGTGATCTGGGCCATTAACTGTGACGGACTGATGACACAGGGACACGGCAATACGACCTTCCTGGTACATGCTGCTTCAGGAGACGATGCCCCGGATTACAATGTAGGCAGCGGCTGGGCCGGTTACCGGGCCACCAAAGGTCTTTCCAGTAAGTTTTACTCAGGAAATACCACAACTACCAACGACAAGCGGGCACTCTTTACCACGTCGAAATATAAAATTGACCCGGTAGAAAACGAAATTGATGACATCACCAATTTCAATAACGGCGTGCACGTTAAGAAATGGACCAATAACTATGTGGACGGAAGAATAGGCAATCACCCCGACAGGAACTTCACCGATACCGATTTCCCGGTTTTCCGCTTATCAGAAATGTACCTGATTTATGCAGAGGCGGTTTTAAGAGGAGCAACCACCGGTGATAAGGCTACGGCGCTCAGCTATGTGAACACCGTAAGAAGCAGGGCCTATGGTAATGCCTCCGGAAACATCTCCGATGCGTCACTTAACCTGCAGTTCATCCTGGATGAGCGTGCAAGAGAGCTGTATTGGGAAGGACACCGCAGAACCGACCTGATCCGTTTTAACCAGCTGGTGACCGATACCTACCTGTGGGCCTGGAAAGGCGGAGTACAGGGCGGAAGAGCCGTAGATGCCAAGTACAAGCTGTACCCGGTACCTGCGGAGGCCATTATGGTGAATCCTAATCTTACGCAAACCACGGGTTATTAAACAACGCTAAAATGAATGTAGAAATGAAAAGAATATTAATTATACTTTTTGCGGTGGCAGGTCTCTGGTCGTGTGAGAAAGATGAGATCAGGGCCGTCATGAACGAGGGCGCCGGTACCCAGATCACGCTTTCGGCCCCTTCACTGGTGCTGAGCAAAGACGAAGCCAGCAACCCGGTACTGACCGTTTCCTGGGCAGCGCCTGACTTCGGTTACGCGGCAGCGCCGTCTTACCTGCTCCAGATCGATAAGAAAGGCGGAGACTTCTCAAAAGGCTACAGCACCTCGGTTGGCTCAGCTTTGAAAAAGGAATTCAAAGGCTCCGAGCTGAACGCCATTTTGCTAAACCTGGGCCTGAAGCCTGACGAAGTGCACCTCCTGGATGTACGCGTAAGCATTGTACTGTCTTCTGCTACCTCTATCGTATCACCGGTAGCCAGCCTGAGCGCTACACCATATGCGAATGTGCTGGATCTGAGCACGCCCTGGGGCGTGGTAGGCGATGCCTATAACGATTGGGGCGCTACTCCTGACGGGCCATTCTACAGAACGGCTCAGAACGAGGTATACGTGGCCTACCTCACCCTGAAAAATGGGGAGATCAAATTCCGGAAAGATTCAGGATGGGATGTGAACTACGGGGATAGCGGGGCTGACGGAACGCTTGACGCCGGCGGAGACAACATCAAGGTAACTGCCGGAACCTATAAAATCACCCTGGACCTGGGCAAGCTGACCTACAAGCTCGAGAAATATTCATGGGGCATAGTAGGAAGTGCCTTTAACGACTGGGGCGCTACTCCTGACGGAAAAATGACCTACGATCCGTTCTCTGATCAGTGGAGAACCATCATTACCCTGAAAGAAGGAGAAATGAAGTTCCGTTTAAACGCTGACTGGGGAGTTAACTTCGGCGATAACGGGGCCAACGGTACCCTTGACGATGGCGGCGATAACATCAAAGTGGCTGCCGGGAAATACCTGGTGACCATGAACCTGAACGATAATACCTACAGCCTGCTGCCGGTAACGCACCTGTGGGGTGTGGTAGGCGATGCCTCTCCGAACGGATGGGACGGACCGGACGTGCTGATGGACCTGGATTATTCGCAGTACGCTGCCGACTTTGATACCAAAGGAGTGTGGGTTGCCAGGAACGTGGTGCTGAAAGCCGGGGAGATCAAGTTCAGGGCTGACAATGCTTGGGATCTTAACTACGGCGATACCGGGGCTGACGGCTCACTGGAATCCGGTGGCGATAACATCAAGGTAGCAGCCGGAACGTACGATATTGTGCTGGACTTCTCCGGTTCAACACCTACGTATAAGCTGACGAAGAAGTAAAATATACGTGGCTGTCTGAAGGCCCCGGCTACGCCCGAACTGCAGGCAGGGGTACCTTTGTCACCTTGTTATTGACAAGTATGGGTGCTGGTGTCAGTTCGGGCGAAGACGAGAACCAAACGCCTCTCGTCTTCGCCCGAGGTGACACTGGTACCCCATCTTTCAGATACTCTTTATGGCTATGAAAAAAAGCATCAGGATTCTCCTTCTCGTACTGGCTCTTGCCGCCTGCAAAAGCGGCAATGACCCGGCGAAGACCAGCACCAACCCCGAAGACCTTACCTCTTACCTGCGGCCGGAAGGCGTGATGATGCAGGGCTTCTACTGGGATGTGGAACCGCGTCAGGCCTGGTGGAATACCATTAGTGCCCGGCTGGACGACTGGAAGGGAATAGGAGTGGACCGCCTCTGGCTGCCGCCGGCCTCCAAAGGGATGTCGGGCGGGTACTCCATGGGTTATGACCCTATGGATTACTTCGATTTCGGGGAATATAACCAGATGGGTACCGTGAAAACCCGTTTCGGCTCACGAGCCGAGCTGGAAGCGCTGATCTCCAAAGCGCACGGGCTGGGGATGCAGGTCATTGCAGATATTGTGCTGAACCACAACAGCGGCGGCCAGGCGGAATACAATCCTTACCGGAACAAGGAGACCTATACCTTATTCCGGCCGGCTTCGGGCCGCTTTAACCGCAGCTACGAAGACTTTCATCCCAACCATATCCACGACCGGGACGCCGAGGCCCTGTTTTTTGAAGAGCAGGATCTTTGCCACGAAAATCCCAATGTGAAAAAATGGTTATGGGAATCGGACTCTTCCGTGGCGCGGTATTATAAAAATACCATGAAATTTGACGGCTGGCGTTTTGATTACGTAAAGGGCTTTGATCCCTCGGTGGTGAAATCGTGGATGGATGCCGTAGGCGGTTTCGGGGTACTGGAAGCATGGGATGGCAATACCGACTACCTGAGAACCTGGGTAGATAAAACCGGTATCCGGGCCTTTGATTTTGCCAATTTTTATAACCTGGAGCAAGCCCTTGACGGCAACAATATGAAAATTCTCGGGGAGCGGAACGCACTCTGGAAAGTGTACCCGGAAAAAGCCGTGACCTTTGTCAACAACCACGATACCGAGAAAGACACCAACCAGGGCAACCGCATCGGCTCGGCAGAAAACCGGATGCTGGCCTATGCGTATATCCTGACCCACCCGGGCTATCCCTGCATTTTTTACAGCGATTACGAAAGTATCCTGTCAAAGCCCCGCCTGGAAAAGCTGATTGAAATTAACCGTTCACTGGCCGCGGGAAACCTGGTGGTTTTGTATTCCGATACGGATTTTTACGTGGCGCAGCGCAGCGGTGACAGCGCTACTCCCGGCCTGGTGGTAACGCTGAATAATGCATCGCGCACTATTAAGCGCACCCTTGTAACACCGTGGAAGAATGCTGTAATCTATGATTATTCCGGGAATAGCGGGTTGACGCTCACTACCGATGCGGGTGGCCGGGCAGAGATCAGCACTTCAGCTAAAAGTTATACCGTTTGGTCATTAAAGAAATTTAAATGAAAAAAATAATAGTACTCCTTTTTGTCTGCATATCCCTGTCGGCGCAGGAAATCCAGCGCCTGGAACCGTCGGTCTGGTGGACAGGCATGCATAACCCCGGGCTCCAGGTACTGGTATACGGGAAGAACATTTCCGAAACCCGGCCTTCTGTAAAATACAACGGGGTGAAGCTGGTGAAAACACACAAGGCCGACAGCCCGAACTACCTTTTTCTTGACCTGAAGATTGAGAAATCGGCCCAAGCGGGCGATGTAAAGATCGACTTCACATCGGCCGGCGGGAAAGTAATTTCCCGTACGCTGAAGCTCGAAAACCGGGTGGCAAACTCGGCTTCGCGCAAAAGTTTTGATAACTCAGACGTGATCTACCTGATCACTCCCGATCGCTTTGCCAACGGCGATACCGGCAATGATAACACTCCTGACACCAAAGAAAAGCTGAACCGATCGCACTATAACGGCCGGCACGGCGGCGACATCCGGGGCATTACCGAGCACCTCAGCTACATAAAAAACATGGGCTTCACCACCCTGTGGAGCATGCCTCTCCTGGAAAACAACCTGCAGCAGGTCACCTACCACGGCTATTCGATCACCGATTATTACCGGATCGATCCGCGCTACGGCAGCAACGAGTCGTTCAAAGAAATGGTGCGTCAATCCAATGCCATGGGCCTGAAATGGATTATGGACGTGATTCCGAATCACTGCGGAATTGACCATTGGTGGATGGCCGATATGCCTTTCAGCGACTGGATCAACAACGGCGGGAAATTCCAGCCTACCAACCACCGCCGCGAAGTGCACCAGGATATCCATGCCTCTGAAAAAGACCAGGAGGCCATGAAGGCCGGCTGGTTTGTACCGTCTATGCCCGACCTCAACCAGCGGAACCCTTTTATGGCCCGCTACCTGACCCAGAACACCATCTGGTGGATCGAATATGCGGGCTTGTCGGGCCTGCGGGTAGATACCTGGCCGTATTCTGAAAAAGCATTCCTTACCCAATGGATGAAAGACATCCTGGCCGAATACCCGAACCTGAATGTGGTAGGAGAGGAATGGACCACCAAAGCCAATACCATTGCCTACTGGCAGAAAGGGAAACGCAACGAAGACGGCTACGAAACGTACATACCGTCAATGATGGACTTCCCGCTGCAGGCGGCCCTGGGCCAGGCGCTAACCGAAAAAGAAGGTTTTCATACCGGGCTGGCCCGCCTGTACCAGGCTCTTTCAGACGACTACCTGTACCCGGCACCCGATAACCTGGTGGTTTTTGGTGATAACCACGACATGAACCGCTTTTTTACCCAGGTAAAAGAAGACCCGCGCTTATTCAAAATGGGACTGGCGTTCCTGGCTACCGTACGGGGGATTCCCCAGGTATACTACGGCACGGAAATAGGCATGTCTAACCCGGATTCGGAAGAGCACGGGGTATTACGGGCCGATATGCCCGGCGGCTGGCCGGGAGACCTGAAAAATGCCTTTACAGGCGAAAACCTCTCTCCGCTGCAGAAAGAGCTGCAGGACTTCACCCGTCAGCTCTTTAACTGGCGGAAGACCGCCACGGTGGTGCATCACGGGAAGCTGGTGCATTTTGTGCCGGAAAACGGGATTTACAGCTATTTCCGTTTCGACGGACAGAAAAAGCTGTGGGTCATTCTCAACAAAAACGAAGAAGAAACGATAGTCAGAAGCAGCGATTATGCGGAAATGATCCCTGACGGGGCCCGCATGAAAGATGTGCTGGACGGGTCATCGTGGCAGAAAGAAGTGAAGGTTCCGGCCAAAGGATTCAGGATACTGGAAATATAACGGTGCCGGTAGAGGCGCAAAATTTTGCGTCTCTACCTTGAGCATGTTTATACATAAATGTTAAATTTGTGTCCCGTTTAATTGGAAAAATGTTTTTAGAAGTAGAAACACGCATAAAAGACGACCGGCCCGTTTTCCTGACTGGAGATTTTTGTAACTGGAATCCTGCTGACCCTGATTTCATTATGGACAGGGTAGACGAAGGCCGGTTCAGGATCAGCCTGGATAAAGTGCCTGACCTGGTAGAAAAAACGTACTATAAATATACTAAAGGAGGCTGGGACAATGTAGAGCTGGATGTGCTGGGAAACAGCCCCCGGAACCGCCTCTTTGACCAGGAAGAGCTCGGAAATCCTGATTTCGTGCCGTTATGGAGGCAGAACGGCTACACGCCGTTTGATGAGGAAACCATGCCTTTGGTGGAAATATTCTCGGATGCCTTTGAAATTCCCCAGCTGAAGCGGAAGCGGAAAATATCGGTTCTCCTGCCGCACGATTACCATACGAATACGGAAAAACGCTACCCGGTTTTGTACATGAACGATGCCCAGAACCTGTTCGGAAACGGCTCGGCTTACGGCAACTGGGAAATTGACAAGCGGATCTCGCTGCTGAAAAGACAGGGAGAGACGGATGTCATCGTAGTGGCCATTGATCACGGCGACGAAACCCGGAATTCGGAATATTCGCCCTACAAAACGCCGAAAGAAAACCAGAAAGGAGAAGGTATGCGGTATGCCACGTTTATTGTGCGTACGCTGAAACCCCTGATCGATGAGCAATACCGTACCCTGCCTGAGCGCCAGTTTACCGGTATCGGCGGCAGCTCTATGGGCGGCCTCATCAGCATATATACCGGTATGATGTACCCGGAGAAAATCGGCCGTTTAATGGTATTCTCGCCGGCCTTGTGGACCAGCCCCAAAATTTATTTTGATGCGGTGGAATTTTTTAATCCGCTCGATACCAAAATTTATATCTATGGTGGAGGAAAAGAAAGTACCACCATGTTTACCAATATTGAAAAGCTGATTTCAACCATTGAAGGACAGGGCTTTTCGTCTGAAAAAGTACAGATCAAAGCAGAGCTTGATCCTGAAGGGCTGCACAATGAAAAGCGCTGGGGACAGGAGTTCCCGAAGGCGCTGAAGTGGCTGTTTTAATAATTGACAATGGACAATGTACAATTGACAATGAAACAGTTGTCAATTGTACATTGTCAATTGTCAATTGAATAAGGTTAGTACCCCGTTCGCCCTCTCCAGCTCCAGCAAAAACCGTTTATTGTCCAGTCCGCCGGCATAGCCCGTCAGGCTGCCGTCTGAGCCGATCACCCGGTGACAGGGAATGACAACGGCAATGGGGTTCTTCCCGTTGGCAGAGGCGGCGGCCCGGATCACCTTGGGGTCGCCCAGCTGATCGGCCATCCAGGCGTAGGTTTTGGTTTTCCCGAAAGGAATGGTCTGCAGCAGATCCCATACTTTCTTCTGAAAATCAGTACCGTCAGGATCGAGCTTCAAATCAAATGTTTCTCTCTTCCCCGAAAGATATTCTTCCAGCTGCCGGGCTGCTTTTTCCAGGATCTCCGGCTGTGTGGAAGAATCCGGGCCTTTCTCTTCGACAAAGCTGATATCTTTAACGCTGTGGGCGTCAGAAACGATCTTCAGTGTTTTCCCCGAAGCCGATACGTAGGTTTCAAAAGTTTCTTCCATAATGAATTACGAAGTTATGAAAATTGCTGAAATTTGAAAGATTTTACAAAACAATAGATGTCAACAGAAGAACTATACGCGCTGTATAAAACCGCTACGGGAATTACCACTGATACCCGGAATATTACCGAAGGATGTATTTTTTTCGCATTGAAAGGCGGCAAATTCAACGGAAACACCTTTGCGGAAGAAGCCCTGGGTAAAGGAGCGGCCTACGCCGTAATAGATGAAGCGGAATATGCGGTCAACGAGCGCTGCCTTCTGTTTGAGGATGTGCTGGAAACCCTTCAGCGGCTTGCACGATATCATCGGCAACAGTTTGACGTGCCGGTGATCGGGCTGACGGGCTCTAACGGCAAGACCACCAATAAAGAGCTGCTGACCCGGGTACTGGCACAAAAATATAAGGTTCACGCTACAAAGGGAAACCTGAATAACCACATCGGCGTACCGCTCACGCTGCTGTCTATGCCCGATGATACGCAGGTAGCGGTTATAGAAATGGGGGCCAACCATCAGAAAGAGATTGAGCTGCTGTGCGCTATCGCCGAACCTACCCACGGATTCATTACCAACCTGGGCAAAGCACACCTGGAAGGCTTCGGAGGAGAAGAAGGGATCCGGAAAGGCAAAGGCGAGCTGTTTGACTTCCTGAAAAAATCAGGCGGGATAGTCTTTGTCAACGCTACCGATGAAAAGGTGGTCAGCCTGGTAAAAGAAAGAAACATATTGCCGGTGGTGTATTACGGAAACGATGAAAATGCACTGCAAATGACAGCCGAAAGCCCCGTGGTTGAATTCACGGCTCCGCACAGCGGCAAGCGCTACACCTCGCACATCGGCGGGAAATACAATTTTGACAACATGCAGACGGCCTTTAACATTGGGTTGTATTTCAATGTGGAAGAAGCCGCCGCCGCCGCGGCAATTGCCGGGTACAATCCCGATAATAACCGCTCACAAACGGTAGAAGCGGGCTCCAACTCCTTCCTGATGGACGCCTATAACGCTAACCCGTCGTCTATGGAGGCATCGGTAAAAAGCTTTGCGGCATTGCAGACCCCCAAAAAGAAAGTGGTGATCCTGGGCGATATGTTTGAGCTGGGCGATTACGCTGAAAAAGAGCACGCCGCCCTGGGCGAGCTGGTGAGCCGCCTGGGTTTTGATTACGTGATCTTATACGGCGAAAATATGCAGCACGCCCTCCCGTATTTACCCAAAGCCCTCTACTTTACGGATAAATTCTCCATGCATAACTGGCTGCTGGACATGAAATTTGAAAACACCTTTTTCCTGGTGAAAGGCTCAAGAAGCACCGGGCTGGAAAGTGTGCTGAAAACCTTTCAGGCCGTGGGGTAACCTGCCATGAGCTTTGATGATCCGTACCGGCGGAGTATGCCTTCTTTCTCCGGAATTATAAGAGATTTTGTTATTATTTATAATTAGTCTAAATAAAAATATTAATTTTGCCCCTGACCGGTCAAATGGCCGGAATATGTATTATTAACCATCAAATATCAACATGAAAAAAAGTATAGCAGTGCTCGGCTTTTCAATGGTATGCTTAGGCGCGTTTGCCCAGCAAAAAGAGGAGGTGGCTCCTAAAATGTTCAAAGTAGATGCCGTTCAGAAGATCAATGCCAGCATTTACCAGCTGGTGCACAACCCGGTCACCAAAAGTGTGTATGTGGCGGGGCCCAAAGGAGGGTTCAGGGCGGAAACAGACCAGTTCGTCTATGTCCTGGATGAGGCTACACTGGCCGTAAAAGACTCTATCAATATCGGGAAATACACCCCGTTTGGTATGGCCATCAATACCAGGACACAAACCTTGTACGTGGGGCATTCTATCCAGCAGAACATCAGTGCTGTGGATCTGAAAACCCGGAAAAGTACCCTTATCCCCAGCGGGCGTGAGAAATCCAAGATCCGGGAGATCGTGGTAGATGAGGACAGGAACCTGGTGTACGTTTCCGATCACGGTGATCCTTCTATCTGGGTGGTAGACGGGAAAACCAATAAATACCTGAAAACCATAGCCATACCGGGGGCGTTTCCGCTGGGACTGAACGTAGACAGCAGGAAGGGAAGGATATATGTCACAGACTCAGGCACCATGCAGGGGAATGTGCTGGTCTATGATTCCAAAACCAATGAGCTGGTAGGGAAATGGAAGACCTGGTCGTACTGCCCGCTGAATATTGCCCTGGATCTGAAAAAGAACCGCTTGTTTGTTTCCCAGTCGAACGACAATAACATCACCGTGCTGGATGCCGGCAGCGGGGAGATCATTGACAAGGTTTACCTGGGATATGACGCTTCACCCATAGGCCTGGTGTACGATGAAAAAAGCGGCCTGCTGTTTACTGCCAACCGCGAGAAAAAAGAAGTAGCCGTTATTGATACCGAAACGTATAAGGTGAAAGAGCGGGTACCTACCGAAGGACTGGCCAATACCATTGTCCTGGATAAAAATACGGGTACCGTATATGTGACCAACAAGTCGGCCAGAAAGGCAGACGACGCCATTAAGAAAGGAGATACCGTTCAGAAAATAGTGCGGATATAATTTAACGGGGGAGTCTCCCGGAACTGGCCGGGAGACTTCATCATCCTATAATTTTGAACGGCCGGGCATCCCGTTTCACCCGCCATAAGGCAAATCCGCATACGGCTGAGAGCGCCAGGAACAGGGCATCAATAAAGAAAATATCCCATTCGTGCCGTATATACGTATCCCACATCCAGAGGCCGCCGCAGAACCCGTTGGCCAGGGGTACGCCCAGGCACAAAGCCGCTGAAAGCCCCAGGGTTATCTTATTCATCAGGGGTAAATTTCTCCAGGCCATTAAAAAGATTCCCAGGATCAGCCAGCTGTAGAAATAGACATCATAAATGACCGACTGGTTCACTTCATCCAGGGCTTTGATCATAATAAAGGTAAAGGCGGTGACCGGGAGCATGCTCAGGCAGGCCGCCAGGAAGAAATTACTGGCCCAGAAGTTGAATACCCGTTTATGGCGGGGTGTGGCGGTCTTATCGCGGGCTACCAGCCAGATCACAATTCCTGAAATAATAACCAGGCACCCGGTCAGGCCCAGCAGAAAAAACACGATCCGCAGGGGTTTACCGCCGAAATCACCGAAATGAAGGTGGTAAAGCACACTCTTTACCCGGTCAATGTAACGGGTATTTGAAACGGGTGATTTCTGCTGCAGAACCTTACCCGAAGCCACATCAACAAGCGCATAGCCCGAGCCCGCAAAGCTTTCTGCCGGGTCAGGTTTGGATGTTACAAGCACCTGCATGCTGCTGTCCAGGTAGTTAATGATATTAATGCGGGTTACCGGGTTTTCCCCCCATTGATTTTGCCAGTGGCTGACAAACGCGTTCAGGTTAAACGAGCCGGCAAGCGGGCGGTAGCTGTATTCGGCTTTCATGGGGATGTTGTATTCGAGCTCCTCGTATACTTTTTCCTGGTCGCCGTTATAGAGCAGCCGGGTGAAGGGCGAGATCAGCACGAAATTAACGATCAGTACAATGCCCGTTACTGCAAAAACAAACTGGAAGGGGAAGCCGATCACCCCCAAAGCGGTATGCATGTCTGTCCATACGGTCTTCCACTTGCTCCACGGCCGGAATATAAAGAAATTGGATACGATCTTGTCCCAATGCAGCAGCAGGCCCGTGATCAGGGCAAAGAGGAAAAGGAAAGACACGATACCTGCCAGCAGGTACCCGAAAGGAGTGCCGATACGGATGGGAACCTGGTTCAGCTGCGCCAGGAAATGCAGCCGGTACAGAAACTCGCCCATATCGTAGCCTTCGGTATACGTAACCGGCTTCTTGTCGGTAAAATGGTACAGGAAATACGCCGAATCGCTGTCGCCCCCTCGTCTCCCGCGCCCGCGAGCCGGAGCCTCTTTCCGCGGCTTGCTGATGGTGGTATCTTTGGAAGAAGACATATTGAGGTAGGTACCGTGCCCCTGCCGGAGGAGGTAAAATCCGAAGTCCCGCCCGCGGAGGTTGTAATTCCGGGCCAGGGAGTCCATCAGGAAATTGTAGTCGGCATCTATTTTCCCCGATACGGCAGACCGTCCCTTCTGCCAGGCGGTAATATCATCCCGGAAAAAAGAAAATGAACCGGCAAAAAAGATCACATACAGCAGCGCGGCAATGATGATCCCGCTGATGGTATGCGTATGAAAGTAGATATTGTATTTCCTAAGATCCATAGAGAGGGGTAATTTTCAAAAAATGAGGCAGGAGGAAAAGAAAGGTTAAGGCCAGGTACAACATCCAGAGCCTCCAGATGTGACGGGTGGTAAAGGCCCACAGCAGCAAGAATGCCCACAGGATATACCCGGAAAAAAACGCGGTGGCCATAACCTCGGGCCGGGGAAGCACGTAACCCAGGAAAACATGAAAGCTTACCATAACCAGGTAGCCGCCGGCGCTTCCGGCAAGAATTTTATTCAGCCTCATCCAGGGAGACCGGGTTAAATATTTTTTATTGGCCGGCATAGTTAAACAGGAGTTCAAGCAGTAAGCAGATAATAAAAATGAGCAGTACACCTCTTCTGCCGAGATAATTAAACGGGCGGAGAAGTACGGTGAGCCCGCCTGCCGCCATCAGGATAACCACCGAGGCAAAAATTCCGCTACCCGTTCCCAGGACGAGGACAGCCAGGAAAAACGCTACCGCAAACAACAGTGTAGCCAGCCATTTGCCCGGACCCGGCCGGGCCGGTAAGGTAGCCATAAAGCCGGTTTTAGCAGGCTGCGTGATCCGTTGGGAGGTATTCATCCACAACATGAATCCCGACATAAAAAGAAAACAAATAAATGTAAACATCCGGTATAAAAGGTTTAATGAGCCCCGCCGGAGGGTTTCGATGGTGCAAAATTAGAAGATGTTTTTAAATTTTAATTAGATTAAATAAAAATAACAATAAAATTGTACTATACCAATAATAATCTAAACTAATTCTGCCTTTTTCCAGGCACAAGAGAAAAAAATACTATTTTTAATTAGTCTAAATAAAAATATAGATACTTTTGCCCTCGTAAATAATGAACTCGTCTAAAGGAGTTTGCTTAAATAACTAGTTTGCTATGAATACCAGAACTCTACTTCTTGTTTTTATATTCCTTATAACCATCTGTGTAGGAAAGCTGCAGGCCCAGGTACAGAATAATTGTACTATTTCAGGAACAGTCAAAAGTGCTGACGGAGAATTGCTTCCTGGAGCGTCGTTATACCTGGCCGGTATTTCCAAAGGGGTGTTCTCAACAGAGGCCGGCAGGTATACACTGGCCAGCCTTGCGCCCGGTGCGTATACCCTCCGGGTAACTTTCCTGGGCTTTCAGCCGGTAGAACGGAAAATCGTATTAAAAGCGGGTGAGCATCAGCGGCTAGACCTCGTTCTGGAGCCGGATGCGCACCAGCTGGAAGACGTGTCGGTCATAGGCCGCTCGGAAGTCAGGGAAGTGAAC
This sequence comes from Leadbetterella sp. DM7, assembly GCF_040829825.2. NCBI lineage: Bacteria > Pseudomonadati > Bacteroidota > Cytophagia > Cytophagales > Leadbetterellaceae > Leadbetterella > Leadbetterella sp. DM7. The sequence goes on from NZ_JBFOLH020000008.1 coordinate 51,824, forward strand.
CGGCAGTCGTTTAATGTTACGGCCATTGATGCCGGCAAGCTGCACAACTCCACCCTCGACCTGTCGCACGCCCTTGACCGGGTCTCCGGCGTTCGGGTGCGGGAGAACGGCGGACTGGGTTCCCGGATCAATTTTTCACTGAATGGCTTTACGGGCCGCCAGGTAAAATTTTTTATTGACGGCATTCCGATGGACAACTTCGGCTCGTCGTTCCAGCTCAACAATATCCCCATCAACCTGGCCGAAAGGGTGGAAGTCTACAAGGGGGTTGTACCTATCTGGCTGGGCTCGGATGCCCTGGGCGGGGCCGTCAACATTGTTACGGCCAATAACCAGCGGTCTTACCTGGATGCCTCCTACTCTTTCGGTTCGTTCAACACCCACCGTACCGCCATTAACACCGGGATAACCACGAAGTCGGGCTTTACATTCCAGCTCAACGCATTCCAGAATTATTCGGATAACAACTATTGGGTAAACGTTGACGTAGCTGATATTAACACGGGAGAATACTTCAGGGACCAGCGGGTAAGACGGTTCCACGACAATTACCATAACGAGACCCTCATTGCCAACATCGGGGTAGTGGGGAAAAAATATGCCGACCGCCTGCTGGTAGGGGTGACCCTGGGCCAGAACCGGGCCGAAATCCAGACCGGTGCCAGGATGGTCAGCGTTTTCGGGCAGTGGTACCGGAAAGGAAGCATCGTCATGCCCTCGCTGAAATATATGAAGCGCGACCTTCTTGTCAAAGGACTTGACGTGACCGTCAATGCCAACTATAACCTCGGGAAAGAGCAGAATGTGGATACCGTTTACCGCCGGTACAACTGGTTTCAGCAATACAAGCAGTACCAGGGCCTGGGGAGCGAAAGAGAGCGGTCGCTGTACCGTTTCGGAAACAATAACGGGCTGGTCACCGCCAATGTAAACTACCGGGTCAATGACAAAAATACCCTTACCGTCAATAATGTTTTTAATACCTTTAACCGGAAAGGCTCGGATGAGCTTTTCCCCCAGGACGAAAAATACGATCTCCCTAAAATAAACACCAAAAATGTGCTGGGCATTGGCTATAAATACGATCCCAATGAAAAATGGAGCACTTCAGCCTTTGTCAAGTACTTCCACCAGTGGAACAAATACTCCCAGAGTTATAATCCCAGCGGAAACTGGGGCGATGTAGCCTACATGGTGCAGGAAAATACCTTCAATGAAGTAGGATACGGCCTCGCTTCTTCCTATTACCTGCTCTCCAACCTTCAGATGAAGGCCTCTTTCGAAAAAAGCTACCGCCTGCCCGAAACCGATGAGCTCTTCGGTGACCTCATCAACCTGGAAGGAAATATTGAGCTGGATCCCGAAACGAGCTACAACTATAACCTGGGGTTTGACCACAAAGGAAAAATCGGCAGCCGGCACCGGTACAGTCTTGACGGGAATGTGATCTACCGGGATGCCCGTGGATTTATACGCGCGCGGCTGAACAATAACCAGACCAAGCAGGTAATGGATAACCTGGCCGACGTGACCAACTTCGGCCTGGACGGGGAGTTCAGGTATTCGTACAGCCACCTGTTTACCGCCGGTACCAACCTCACGTACCAGAATCTCCGGAATAACACGAAATACGAAGAAGGCTACACCATTGTGAGCCCGCTCTACCGCGACAGGATCCCCAATATGCCTTTCCTCTTCGGGAATACTGACGCCTCATTTTTCTTTAAAAATATAGCCGGTAAAAAAGGTACCATGCTGTCGGTAGGGTATAACCTGCTGTATGTTCATGCGTATTACCTCTACTGGCCCAGCCTCGGAAACGATAAGCTGGATATTCCCCGGCAGCTTTCTCACGATGCCAATGTGGTCTATACCATGAAAGACGGGAAGTATAACCTCTCGCTCGAATGCAAGAACCTTCTTGACAGCCGGCTGTATGACAATTTCAGCCTGCAGAAACCCGGCCGGGCCTTTTACCTGAAAGCCAGGTATTTCATCAGTAAATAAATGAATCAATATATTATGTTAAAGTCACCTAAATTAATAGTAATGGCAACACTGCTGGCAGGTGTTGTAATGAGCTGCTCTGAAAGTACAACCAAGCCGGATCCCGAGCCGGAGCCGGAACCTCAGGCAAAATCACGCTATGTTATCGCCTCTGCACCTGTGGGCTCACAGGGCGTGGCAGACTACCTGCTGACCACCGATGACCTGACCCAGGGTACCATCAGCACCATCGGGCAGGGAATTGAGCAGGACGGAAGCTACCGGTATTACCTGTCGCACAAAGGAAAATTCTTCAGCCTGCTTTACGGCCAGGGAAACCCCGGAGCCGTTACCACCTATCATTTGGATGACCGCGGAAAGCTGGAGAAGATCTCCGACTTCCAGAGCGAGACCGTACAGGTCTTTACCGTGGTCAATGACGATATCCTGACCATTAAGGTGCCCCGCAGCGGGAATGAAAGTGCCACCTTCTTCCGGATCAATACGGAAAACTCCCAGATTGTGGGTGAAAAGCAGGCCAATATTGTTCAGTTGGCCGGAAACGGGGAAAGAGCACACTTTACCTGGGCCAAACAGGTGGGAAACAAAGTATTTGCCCCTTATATGAGCATCAAGGGCTGCTGCAGTGATGTATTCGGAACGGCTTACGCCGACAGCTCCTGGATTGCGGTATTCTCTTACCCCGATCTTACGCTCGAAAAAGTGATCAAAGACAACCGGACCGGCTACATCGGCGCCTATTTTAACGACGGGCTGGCGGTAGATGAGAAAGGAGACGTTTACGCTTTTTCTCCGGCCGCAGGAACCAACAGCGGTGTATTGACCTCCAAGAAGCCGTCGGCCTTCCTGCGGGTGAAGAAAGATGCTACCGAATTTGACAAGAGCTACTTCTTTAATGTAGAGGAAAAATCAGGCGGGCACCATATTTCCAACCAGACCTATATAAAAGACGGTAAGTTTTTACTGTACATGTACGGTGACAAAAACGCTACCACCGGCGCAAGGAAGCTGGCCATTGCCGATGTGTACAACCAAACCTTTACCTGGGTTACGGGTACACCTGCCGAAATTTCGTCTTCGTCTGCCTCATACAACAATAACACCGTAAGCGATGACGGTAAAACGGTTTACATCGGCTTAAATACAGCAGAAGGCAGCTGGGTATACTCTATTGATGTGGCCAGCGCAAAAGCCGCCAAAGGCCTGAAGGTGGAGGGCGGCCGGATCACCGCTATTGTAAAGGTAAAATAATTATTTATTCCCCTGAAAAAGCTCAACCCGTTCGTCATGAACGGGTTGAGCTTTTTTGTATAAGGAAACCCGGCAAAAGCTGCCGGCAAGGTCGTAGTCGTATCAGAGAGGTAGTTTTGCAGAGTCTCCGCTTGTTGGGGCTCCAATTATTTTAAGGAAAGGAGAACCTTTTATGAATTAGTCTGACGCTGCCTTTTTTGAGCAATTAATGTATCCAACTGCGCGATGTCCACCTTCTTCAAGAATTCTCTGGCTTCATTTCTCCAGACAGTTCTGGCCTCTTCCAGGGTTTTAAAAACACGAGGGGCTTCCCGTTTTTTTTTTGTATTCATCTTCACAATTGTTTTAGTGAAATCGTAAACCTTTCATAGTTTCTCCCTTTTGTAAAGTTTTCGGATTTATCTCCTATAAAACCCCAAAAATTAAATTTAAGTTCTAATTCACAAAGGTATTTGGATATGGCCATTTGGTAAAGCCGTGTTCTGGATGGGGTACTTCCGGATAAAAGAACTTTTGCCCCTGGTATGAATTTAAAGAACTGATCTAAAGCCCTGAAAACGGTAGCTAATACTTTAGGCATATCCGAATTATTACTGACGGTTAAATCACTCAGGGTATTATCTGGTAAAACGTCTACAAGGGCTATATTGAAAACCTGATTTTCATAATCAACTAATGAAATCTCGACCAGCTTTTTGATTGTTTTGCCCGGGCTGATGCTCTCAAATTCAAAAACAAAGATTTGATCAATAAAATTGAATGGATAACTTTCTTGGTTCATATTAAAGTCGTAATGGTAGTCCAAAAGTAAGAAAAAATTATATATTTGAACATCGACAAACAGATTATTACACCTGAGCACTTAAACCCATGAAAATCAAGACCCTTTTCCTGTTCTTTTTCCTCCCTTTGCTGGCTTATGCTCAGGATAACAGGCCTTTACGGCTCGGGGTGATCGGCCTGACGCATACCCATGTGCACACGGTTTTCGCCAGTGAGAAGCGGGGCGATTTTGAGATTGTGGGCATTGTGGAGCAGGACAAGGAGGTGATCGCCAAATATGCCGGATGGTACGGCTTTTCTCCCGATAAGGTCTATAATTCCATGGAAGAGCTGATCGCTGCGCAGAGACCGGAAGCCGTAGCGGCATTCAATACGATTTCCGGACACCGGGAAGTGGTGGAAAAGGCGGCGCCACACGGCATTCACGTGATGGTGGAGAAGCCTCTGGCCATAAACCTGAAAGAGGCCCGGAGAATGGAGGCCCTGGCTAAAAAATACGGTATTCATTTGTTGACGAACTATGAGACGACCTGGTACCCCACTAACGCCCGGGCGGCTGAAATGGTAAAGGAGGGAACCATTGGCGGGATCCGGAAAGTGGTGGTCAGAGACGGCCACAGGGGGCCTAAGAAGATCGGGATAGACCGGGAGTTTCTCGACTGGCTCATTGATCCCCGGTACAATGGCGGTGGAGCCAGCACCGACTTCGGGTGCTACGGCGCGAACCTGATGACCTGGCTCATGAATGGTCAGAAACCCCGGCGTGTGCTGGCCGCTTTTCAGCAGCTTCAGCCGGAGAATAACCCGGAAGCCGACGATGACGCCACCATCATTCTGACGTACGATAATGCCAATGCCGTCATTCAGCCTTCCTGGAACTGGCCTATAGGCCGGAAAGATATGGAGATCTACGGGCTTACGGGGGCTATCTATGCCGATAATAAATACGATCTGCGCTTACGGATGGCCGAAGGCTATGACGGTTTCAGCGAAACCCGGCAGAAGCTGCCTGAAAGGGAAAAACCGTATGACGACCCGTTTTCATTGTTCAAAGCGGTGATCCGGAACGAGGTAAGCCTCCCGCCCTATGACCTCAGTTCGCTGGGAAACAATATGCTGGTAGTGGAGATCCTGGATGCGGCCCGGAAAAGCGCTGAAACCGGGAAGGCCGTGATCTTATCAAAGAGGTAGTTTTCCAGGGCCTCTGCCAGCTGGGTTCCTGCCTTTGTGTTCAAATAATTTCAGAGGAAATGATGATCAGGAGTAAGAAAATTGCATAAGTTGGGAATAAATGAATAAGGGAGCCGCATTGCGGCTCCCTATCCTGTTTCCCTGGTGATTAGCAATTGTATTTCTAAAACTTATATCCCACGGTCACTATGCCCTGCCGGGGTCTTTGGGGGATCATGTTGGTCCAGCCCATCCAGTACTTTTCATTGGTGAGGTTATTTACCTTGATACCCAGCTTCCATTTCGGGGTGTCATAGGTCAGGTGCGCGCCTATCAGGGTATAGGCCGGCACAACCAGGTCGCCGTCTGGTGCCAGGCTTACAGCCAGGGCCTCGCTGGCATAATTGGCGCTGATACCTGCTCCCAGGCCCTTGAGAACGGTAGAGGTAAAGGTATAGTTGGTCCAGAAATTCACCGTATGCTCCGGTCCGGACCCCTGGGGTCTCCGGCCTTCCACATCGGGTGTAGACCGGACAAACTTGCTGTCGTTATACCCGTATCCACCCATAAGGGTCCAGCCCTGAACCGGGTTAGCCAGGATCTCCAGCTCAATGCCTTTGCTGGCCTGCTCGCCGTCCTGGATATTGTACAGCGGGTTATTCACGTCTGAGCGTACAATATTTTTTACCAGGATATCATAGTAGCTGATGCTGCCGGTCACCTTGTCATTCCACAAATTGTATTTCAGGCCGGCCTCCCACTGGTTGGCTTCTTCCGGGATAAACGCTTTTCCTGTAGCATCTTTCCCGTTTTTATTGGTGAAACCGTTCTGGTAGTTGGCAAAAAAGGCCAGCTTGTCTTTTAGCGGAGAAACAATAGCACCGAATTTCGGGGCCAGCTTGGTCTGGTTATAGCCCGCAACATCCGGCGAGGGGTTGCTGTACGAGAAATGATCCAGCCGCAGCCCGGCATTCAGGATAATGTATTCGTTGATATTGAAGATATCGTTAACGTAAGCGCTGTAAACGTTATTGGTATACCGGTAATCCAGTGTTCCTGAGGGGTTGGTCTGGTACGCTTTCTCCACATTGGCCAGGTTAAAGGCTTCATAGGTGGGTACTTCTCCGTGTGAAGGAACGATGTCAAACAGGTCAGGGTAAGGAATGCCGGCCAGCGAACCGTAAAAACGGTTGTAGGTAATGTTCGATACAAAATTGGAATAATCCAGCCCGGCTACGGCCCGGTTTCTCATGCGATTTTCGAACGTATAATCGGATATAAAGTTTTGCTGGATCTCAAAATTTGAGGCATTGCCCGTGGGGCTCCACACCATTCGTGCCAGGTAATCGTGTCCCGGAGTACCAAAGCTCGGGTTACCGGTAACTATGGTTTGTGCAAAGCTGATCAAGTAATTGGGGAGCAGGTATTGGTACCCCATGTATCCGTTGTTCGTTGTATTGCTGAAGGTGATCGCTGTTTCAGACGTCCAGTGATCGTTGATCCGGTAAGACGCGTTCCCGAAGACGGAGGCCGTATTGGATCTGAATTTAATGTCATCGCTCAGGTAAGACCGGTCGTAGCTTACTTTAAATTCGTCAATCCTGTCGGTGCCGTAGGCCTCTTTGAAGGTTTTGGGAGCCTGGACCATCAGGAAGTCCACGTTTTGCTGCGGAACCCCCAATGCGGTCAGGAAACCGGCGATGTTCGTATTAATGAATGTAGGGGTAAGGAAAAAGATATGGCTTCCCCCGTTCGAATTACCGTTTGAACCCAGGAACTCGCCTTCCAGGTCCAGCTGGAGCCTTTCATTCGGCCGGTAAGTAAAAGAGGGTGCCACCAGGTAGGCCTTCTGTGTTCCGATGTCCTGCCAGGAGTCCTGGTTCTGCCAGGCGGCATTCAGGCGGGCTGCCACGGTATTGCTCAGCTTTTTGTTGATATCCAGCGATCCCCGGTAGAAGCCCTGCGTGCCTGCTGCGATACTCACCAAAGACTTGTCCACAAAAAGCGGCTTTTTGGTGATCCGGTTGATGACCCCGCCGTATGAAGTGATCACACTTCCGAAAAGGGTGGCAGAAGGACCTTTGATCACCTCAATACGCTCAATGTTCGCCATGTCCAGGTTGGTGGAGGCTACGTTGGCCACCCCGTTACGGGCTTTGGTGGAGGTCTGGAAACCCCGGCTGGTAAAGAAAGAGCCGCCGTCGGTACGCCCCGTAGCATCCCATAGCTTGGTCACGCCCGGAATGTTATGCATGGCGTCTTCAATGGTGGTGGCGATCTGCTTTTCCAGCACCACTCTTGATACGCTGTTGTACACCTGCGGGGTTTCCAGGTAACCTACCGGCATCTTGTTGGCATGGGTGCTGGTTTTGTTCAGGATGCTTTTCGCCTGGATCTTTACCTCTTCCAGTGTGTAAGTTTTAACGGTATCCACCTGCTGGGCGTGGCCCGGGTGTGCAAAGAAGGGAAGAATAAGGAAATAAAATATAATTTTCTTCATAACGGTTTGTTACTATTTAGACCGTAAAATTATTAATTATAATTAGTCTAAATAAAAATAATTATTCATTTCCTATATGTATTTACGGAATAATTCAAATCTGTGTTTGAAAAATGATGTTTTGTTCGCTCCGTGTATACTGCTTTCTTATCCGGCCGTGTGAACTGTGGGGTAGGGGTATAATGCGGGTTATCCCGGCACAGGTCTGAATTTCTTCTGAAATGCAATATAGGAATAAATTATTTTGAATTAATCTAATTAAAATTAATATTTGCAACAAAATGAAGGCGATTTTTATGACGGGATTACTCCTATCCATGCTGGGTGGACTGGCGTATTACAGCAGGTCGAAGTATTTTCCTTCGGCATACGCGAAACTGAAAGGGCGTATACCGGCGGGGGCCGGAGGTATCCTGCTGCTCCTGGCCACCGGGCTTTGCATGCGGCAATACGGTATCGGGATGGGTATTTTTATGGCCTCGGTGATTATTCCTGCCGCCTTTTGCCTTTTGATTTTTGTATTGAATCTCCCCCGGAAGTATACTTGGGTAAGCCTGGGTGTTTTATTAATTTTTTTATGGATAGACTATGCCGGCTAACAGCAAATACCTGACCACCAAAGGGCAGCGGGCGGTAAAAATTGTAACCGCCCTGTTAGGCGGGTACCTCCTGTCTGCTTCATTCCATTTGTTCCTGGCCGTATTCCCTGCCACCCGCGATGTGGTCATTATTCTTTCCAGTTTTTCCTTTTTCCTGGTTTGGGGCGGGCTGATGATAGTCGTATTCCTGGCCAGAAATGCATGGAATGCCCTGGGTTTATTCCTTGCACTGACAGTGATTTTCGGCAGCGCATTCTGGATTTTAAAGAACATGTGGCCATGAAGTTAAAAGGATTTGCCAACCGGCCGTACAATATATTCTTTCATTTGCACACCGTAAGCGGGATCGTGCTGGCGGTGGCATTATTTGTCATCTTTTTTGCCGGGGCGTTTACCCTGTTTAAATCGGAGTTTTACCTTTGGGAAAATCCCGGGGCAAGGAAAGCCGATATCCGGGAGTTTACATTGGCCCGGGCTATACATGCCCTGAAAAGCGCCGAAACAGCGTTTGATATCAACGATGAGACATTTATTTCCATGCCTACGGATGAAAGTCCCGTAGTTCAGATCTTCGCCCATATCCAACCTGAAAAAGAAGGTGCCCCCGAGATCCACTATACCGGCAAAATGGACCCTGTCAGCTTTGAGATAATGGAAAAGCCGCGAAGTACAGTGGGAGAAACCCTGTACAAGCTCCATTTTTTTGACCAGATTCCGTATGCCGGCCGGTGGATTGCCGGTTTCGTATCGCTGTTCTTCCTGTTTGCGGTTCTTACCGGCGTACTGGTACACTGGAAAAACATGCTGACCAAATTCTGGGCCTATGGGTTTACCAGAACCTGGAAGCAGATCTGGACCAACAGCCACACGGTATTCGGCCTGCTGGGCTTACCTTACCAGCTGATGTATGCCGTAACCGGGGCTTTTTACCTGCTCCTGATACTTGTGCTGATGCCCACGGTGCTACTGCTGTACGGAGGGGCCCCTGAAAATGTTTTCCGGCTGGCTTACCCCATGTACAATATCGAATACAGCGATCAGGCCGCAGCCGCTGATTATACCCCTCATATAGAGCAGGTTTTTCGTGAATGGGAGGCCCGCTACGGACAGGATTACAGGCTGATGGGTATACAGGCCAATCACCTGTTGAAGGAAGACGCGGGCATAACCTTCCGCATGGTCAGTAAAAATCCGGAAGTGTTCTTCTCGAATGCCTATGCCGGTTACCGGCTAAAAGATGGCCGGGAGGTTTTTCATTCGCTTCCTGAAAACAATAAATTTACCTACCGTGTGATCGAGTCGATCACGAACCTGCACTTTGCGTCTTTCGGCGGGTTATTTGTGAAGGCGCTGTATTTTGTCATGGCTCTTTTCTCCTGTTTTGTTTTTGTGAGCGGTATTCTTATCTGGAAAGAGGCCCGCAACAATAGCCGGTACAGTGCTTCCCGGAAAAAATTTCACCACAGGGTCACACAGGTATTTCTGGCTGTTTGCTTTACCTTATTCCCGGCTACGGCTATCTTATTTTCAGCAGAGCTGCTGGTGCCCGGCATAGAGGATCATGCTTTTTGGGTCAATACGGTATTCTTTGTTTCCTGGCTACTGATGGCGTTAACGGTTGTGCTGCTGCTGAAATCAGAAAATTCCGTTACCCGTTTCGGCTTGGCATCAGGAGGCTTTTTCTCGCTTCTTGTTCCGTTGGTGAACGGGTTGACTACCGGCGACTGGCTCTGGAAAACCCCGCTTACCCAGGTGTGGGCCACAGATGTTTTCTGGCTGCTGAGCGGTGTGCTCAGTCTTTCCGTCTTTGCATTTGTTTCTACCCAAAACCAAAAGGGTCCCGGCGCTCAGGGTGTCCGCGCCGATGAACCCGGCAGGCAGAGTAAAATGACGCCTGTCCCCTGAGATGCTGCGCTCCGGTTCTTTAAGAAATGCAGCTGGTTAAGCACCAAATGCGACGCGCAGCTCCTCCCGGTCGTCAAAATGGCTTTTTACGCCTTTCACGTCCTGGTACGTCTCGTGGCCTTTTCCGGCAATCAGTACAATGTCTTCCGGCCCTGCCAGTGAAACGGCATGCCGGATAGCCTCGCGGCGGTCGGTGATCTGTTCTACCTTCCGGCGTTTTGTGATGGGTACACCGGCCTGCATATCGGCCAGGATATCTTCCGGCTCTTCGTTACGGGGGTTGTCAGAAGTGAGAATAACGGTATCTGAGAGGTCGCACGCTATAGCGGCCATCTGGGGGCGTTTGCCTTTGTCGCGGTTTCCGCCGCAGCCCACTACCGTAATAATGCGCTCGTGGCCCTGGCGCAGGGCGCTAATGGTTTCCAGTACGTTTTTCAGGGCGTCAGGCGTATGGGCATAATCTACGATCCCTACAATGTGTTCCGGCGAGATCACCTGCTCAAACCGGCCGGGAGGCGGGGTTAGCTGGGAGAGCTCGGTCAGGATATTCTCCGGGTTTTCGTCGAGTAGCACGGCTGCACCGTATACGGCCAGCAGGTTATAGGCGTTGAATTTCCCGATCAGCTTGAACCATACCTCCTGTCCGTTGATGTCCATCTGAAGGCCGAAAAGTCCGCAGTCGAGCACCTTCCCTTTAAAATCAGCGATGTTTTTAAGCGAGTAGGAATGTTTTTCTGCTTTCGTATTCTGAAGCATGACTTTCCCGTTACGGTCATCTACGTTGGTCAGGGCAAATGCGGAGGCGGGCAGGGCATCAAAGAAGCCTTTCTTGGCTTTGATGTACTCGTCAAACGTATGATGGAAATCGAGGTGATCCTGGGTGATGTTGGTGAAGATCCCGCCCGAAAAATGAAGGCCGGCTATCCTTTCCTGCACCACGGCATGAGAGCTTACCTCCATAAATACAAAAGCGCAGCCCTTGGTGTGCATCAGGTGCAGCAGCTCGTTGATCCTGACCGAATCAGGGGTGGTATGGGTAGAAGGAATGACCTCTTCTTCCACCTGGTTTTGTACCGTGGAAAGCAGCCCGCATTTGTAGCCCAGTCGCCTGAACAGGCTGAAAAGCAGGGTGGCTACCGAGGTCTTGCCGTTGGTTCCGGTGACCCCCACCAGGCTTAATCTCCGTGAAGGGTTGCCGTAGAAATTCCCGGCAGCTATGCCCATGGCCTTAGCCGAATTCTCTACCTGCACGTAGGTGATATCGGCTGCGGGCTCATCGGGTAAAACCTCGCAAAGAATGGCCGATGCTCCTGATTCAATGGCTTTGCCGATAAACCGGTGCCCGTCAGATTGCGTTCCGGGAATAGCCACAAAAAGGGTTCCCGGTTCTATTTTCCGGGAATCAAATTCGATTTTGGAGATTTCCGCATCTGTTTTTCCCGAAACAGACTTCAGAGAGACATTGTAAAGGATATCGCTGAGGAGCATCGTTGTTTTTTTGTGTAAAGATAAAGGGAGAGGGGGGTAAGTGAAAAGTGAAAAGTGAAAAACTAAAAGTGAAAAAAAGGAAAAGATCAAATGCAGGGTATCGGTGAAAGCAATGCCAACTTAATGAGAGTGAATTTCTTGCATTTTTTACTCCTACTTTGAAAGAGAATGTAAAGTTTTCGTAGTTTTACTTTGCATAACTTTAAAATCAGGCACAACAAATGAGTCAGGAACTATCCATAACACAGGCATACATCGAAGACCGCATTTTTACGATCAGGGGTATGCAGGTCATGCTAGACCGGGATCTGGCAGAAATGTACCAGGTGGAAGTAAGAGTTTTAAATCAGGCGGTAAAAAGAAACATAGAACGTTTCCCTGAAAATTTTCGCTTCCAATTAACAGAGGAAGAAATCAGCGAACTTGTAACCAAATGTGACCGGTTTAAAAGCCGGGAAGCACCAATTGTAACCTCAGGTTCAAGATCACAATTTGTGATCTTGAACGATAAACGTGGACAAAACATTAAATATTTACCTTATGCCTTTAATGAACAAGGTGTAGCCATGTTGTCGGCCGTTTTACGTAGCCATGTAGCCATAAAAGTAAGTATTCAAATCATGGATGCTTTCGTAACAATGCGAAAAATGATATCCTCTCACAGTGGCTTATTGCAGCGGATGGACAGTTTTGAACGCAGGCAATTGGAAACCGACCAAAAGGTTGAACGAGTTTTTAAAGCCTTAGAGGGTAACACTGTTCCTATAAGGTTCAAAAAAGCTCACGAATCAAACCTGTATCCCCGCAGAAACTCCTCCGTCATCATTCGTTTCTTGCCTTCCAGTTGAAGAGACAGGATGCTGAGGAAGCCGTTACCGGTTTGGGCCACCAGGTTTTTTTTGTGATCGGTGTAAAGCGGGTATCCCCCATTTTGTACCCGTTCCAGGTTTCCGGGTAGAGCATCCAGCGGCCGGGTTTCAAAAATCTTTAGCTGCTTATCGGCCAGTAAGGTCCAGGCAGCCGGGTAAGGGCTGAGCCCGCGTACAAAATTATGGAGAGCGGCCGCATCTTTCGACCAGTCAATCTCCGTGGTTTCCTTAAAGATTTTAGGGGCGGCTTTTAATTCGCCGCTGAAATCCTGGGGCTGCTCAGGGTAGCTGCCGGCTTCAATGGCCTTCACGGTTTTGACCACGAGGTCGGCACCGGTCCACATCATTTTGTCGTGGAGGTCACCTGCCGTATCGTTTTCCCCGATTTCCAGGGTATCGGTAAAGATGATTTTCCCGGTGTCGATTTCCTTCTCGATAAAAAAAGTGGTTACACCGGTCATTTTTTCACCGTTGATCACCGCCCAGTTAATGGGGGCGGCACCCCGGTATTGGGGAAGCAGCGAGCCGTGCAGGTTGATGGTGCCTTTGGGGGGCATGGCCCATACGGCCTCGGGCAGCATGCGGAAGGCCACTACTACCTGGAGATCGGCCTTAAAGGCTGCCAGCTCTTCCAGGAAGGCCTTATTCTTTAGCTTTTCAGGCTGGAGCACGGGGATATTCCGGGATTCCGCATATTTCCTCACCGGCGATGCGCTCATTTTAAGCCCCCTGCCCACAGGCTTATCGGGTGCCGTGACTACGGCCACCACCTCAAAATTATGCTCTACCAGCCTTTGCAGGGTAGCCACGGCAAAGTCAGGGGTACCCATGAATACGATCCTCATACTATCTCATGCGGTCAGCCGAACGAACCAGCTTTTCGTCTTTTTTGATAAAGTAATTGGCGATATAATTGCTGATCAATGCCACAATCAGGGCAAAAATGCCTACCTCGTACGTTTCTTCACCGCCGGTGCCTGCCTGCTTGGCATCTTTTACAATGTGGTAAACGGTTACCGCCAGGGTGGCGCCCATCATCAGGGCATTAAAGGCCACAAACAGGATCTGCCGCAGGCGGTTCCGGTACTGGAAAAGGGCAATAACGGCTACCAGGATAGAAATGCAGGCCATAACCGCCACGTAAAATATAGGTTTTTCGGTACCCAGGGTGCCGGTTTTATGCATAACATGGTACGGGTTCACAATGATCGAATCGGAAGCAGAAAGCGTCCGGACATACGAGTTGGTGCCCAGGAATACCGCCAGTGCCATGGCAGTGATCAATAAAAATACGGATTGGATTCTCTGAATCATTACAAATGGAATGTTTGTGCAAAAATAACACTTTAAGTTTGAAACGTGCCTTTCCTGCCGGAAGTTCCGGAAAAGGAATAAGCGTATTTTATCGTATTTTTGTAAATCATTTAGCAATTGACCATGGGTAAAAGGGCCATCATCATCGGGGGGATCCTCCTGCTTAACCTCCTGAGTTATTATGTATATTTCCGGTGGGACCTCACCGAAGACAAGCGGTATTCGGTGGCAGAAGCTACCAAAAGCCTGTTGGAGGGACTGGGAACGCCGGTTGAGGTAACCGTTTACCTGGAAGGGAATAACCTTCCCGGCGGATTTGAACGGTTAAGGAGAGCCGTAAAGGAAACACTCGGCGAGTTCAGGTATTATGCCGGGAAGAACATTTCCGTGCGGTATGTCGACCCCGAAAAGGGAAGCAATGAAGAGAAAAAAACGCGTTTTGCTGATTTTGAGAAAAAAGGCATCCTGCCTACCAGTGTGTTTGATCAGAAAGGCGGGCGCAAATCGGAGATCGCGGTTTTCCCGTACGCGGTGGTGAAGGCCGGCGGAAAAGAAGATGTGGTGCTCCTCCTGAAATCCAACCAGATCACTTCTGTAAGCCCGGAAGAAAAGCTGAACCGTTCGTATGAAAACGTGGAATATGAGCTGGCGTCGTCTATTCAGAAGCTCACCGCTACCGACAAAAAGAATATCGGGCTGCTACCGGAGTTTACCTCGCACAGCCCGCTGGAATTCGGGGGCATGATCGAATCGATAAAAGACCGGTACAACCTGTTTATCATTGATGCCCGGGCCTCGCGAAACTTCGACGGGCTGGATGCCCTCATTGTTCCGGCACCGGATAAGCCCTTAGACGACAGCACCCGGTTTAAGATAGACCAGTTTGTCATGAAGGGAGGGAGTGTGCTGTTTTTTGTAGACGGGCTGAAGGTAGATTCGGTAGGGCTGGAAGGAACCTACGCACAGCCGCTGGATGTGAACCTTGACGACCTGCTGTTTAACTACGGTCTGCGGGTTAATAAGAATATAGTGAAAGACGGGCTCAATGCGGCCGTTATCCCGGTGGTGGTGGGGTATACGGGAGATGAACCCAACATTCAGCCGGTGGTTTACCGGTACTATCCCCTGATCAATAACTTCGGCAACAGCCTGATCACCAAAAATATCGGGATGGTGCTGACCAAATATGCCTCCACGATAGATACCGTAAACGCCGGCGACGGGTTGAAGAAGACGCCCTTGCTGCTGACCTCTCCGCATACGCGGGTGCTGAATGCCCCGGCGTTTATCACGTATAACGAAGCGCGGAAAGATACGGAGGAGGGAGAGTATAACGAGGGAATTAAAGCCGTGGGCTACCTGGCAGAAGGGAAGTTCAGGTCGCTGTACCGGAACCGCATCGCGGCAGCAGGCGATTCGCTCATCCGGGAATCGGCCCCCGCCAAAATACTGGTGGTAGCTGATGGCAATGTGATTCTGAACGAGGTCAATACTGCCAAAGGAACGTTTTACCCGCTGGGGTTTGACAAGTATTTTAAGCACATGTACGGCAATGAAGACTTTCTTCTGAATGCGTTAAACTACCTGACTGACGGTGAGGGGATCCTGCTGTCACGGACCAAAACGGTGGGCATGCGGCCCCTGGATGTACTAAAGATAAGGGATAAGCGTACGATGATCCAGCTATTGAATATTGTATTGCCCCTGGCGGTACTGCTGGTATTCGGGGCTGGTCGTTACCTGTGGATCCGGAAGAAATATGCGGCTTTATAAAACAAGGGGCCGGCCAAAGGCCGGCCCATGTCTGAATTCTAACTAAATAACAATTTTTAACTCTTCTTTTTGCTCTTTCTCAAGCCTGATTTCTTTGGTGAAAGTAGAGGTCTTGTCGGATAACCGGATGGTATAATCTCCCGACTCAAGCTCTGACAGGTTAAGATTGAGCCCCATATTGTGCTTGTTTTTTCCTACCTGCTCCGATTGGATTACACGGCCTTTGGCATCACAGATTTCCAGGAGCAGGGCATTGGACGATTCTTTGTTGACGAATACCTTTAACATGTGGGTATTCTGTACATTGTACATGCCAACTTTGAATGAAGTAGGGTTTACGTTGGCGAAGGCCAAAGTGCTGCTAACCGCCAGTACGGCGAATGTTTTAAATAGCTTTTTCATAATTTTAAGTAAATTTTATTGCTTTTTCGTTTTCAAAATTAATTCCTCACTCCATACGAGAAAAGCATTTCTGTTTGAATGGTCGGAATTCATTTTTGAATGGATAAAAACAGTGTTTGTAATAGCTTTTGTTAAAAGATGCAGAACGTATGCTCAACGTTGCATCCTGTTATAAGAACTTTTAAAAAAGTAAAAAGTTACATACGGGCGGGGATTTTTTTTTGGGGAAAGCGGGGAAAGTGAAGGGGAGAGTGAAAAGTGAAAAGCGGTTCGTTGCGGTGGTTAGAAGTGGTAGTGGTTTGGGGGGGTATGCGTACCGGGCTCCGGGTGGGCGAGTATGGGGTGATGGGTATGTTTACTCACCCGATCGGGGTAAAGCTTACCCGTGAAGCATATATCTCCTGCAGGGAGAACCGTTTGGTAGCTTCGGGTGTCCACGCAGCGTTTGTGTTTTTAACCGCAAAGGATTTATCTCCCGGAGGGAGAGTCTTTTGATAGAAAAAAAGCTGCCTGATTGCTCCGGCAGCTCTTCTGATTGTATTATAAAAGATTATTGTAGTTTCTCTACCTGCAGGTATCCCAGCTCTACCGGGGTGCTTCTTCCGAAGATCTTTACACTTACGCTGAGTTTTTTCTTCTCATCGTAGATTTCTTCCACGGTTCCTTCAAAGCCGTTGAACGGTCCGTCGATTACCTTAACGGTTTCGCCGGCCACAAACGACATTCCCGAATCTACCGATTCTTCCTGCGATGTTTCCTGCACACCCAGGATACGGTTCACTTCCGATTGTCTCAACGGTTCGGGCTCAATAGAGGCGCCGCCGTTTTTACCCAGGAACCCGATCACACCGGGGATACTTTTGATAAGGTGAAGCACCTCACCGTTATTGAGGTCGGCATTTACGAGAATATAGCCGGGGAAGAAGTTTTTCTCTCTTACCCGTTTTTTCCCGTTCCGTACTTCGATTATTTTTTCTGTGGGGATAAGTACTTCCGGAATGAAGTCGGTAAGCTTTCTTCTTACGGCCTCATTCTCGATATAGTTTTTTATCTTTTTTTCCTGCTGCGAAACAGCTCTGACCACATACCAGTTGAAATCACTCATAGATGATAAATCAGATAGATTCTAGCAAAAACTCCAGCGCATTGGTGATCAGGAAGTCAATACCTCCAACCACCAGGGCGAAGATAATAGACGCCACAAGCACTAACGTAGCGCTTGACTGAAGCGAACTCCACGTAGGCCATGTAACCTCGTTTGCGATTTCATGCCAGGAGTCTTTGAAGAACTGAACAACCTTATTCATATAATAACCTTGTTTAAGGCAATGAATGCCTTCGTTTTGCACAGGTACTAGGACTCGAACCCAGACCGACGGTTTTGGAGACCGCAGTTCTACCTTTAAACTATACCTGTAGATCGGGGTGCAAATGTAGTAATATTAATTGTTCTGTGCAACTTTCGGAATGTTTTTCTTATAGATTATCCGGTAAGCCAGGATAATGCTGATAGTACTGCAGAGGCATCCGGCCAGGAAAGGCATGCCCGGAAAATAGAGAGGGGCGTTTTCGCGGGTGAATGTACGGAACAGCCCCAGCATCAGTGGCTGGCCGATAATGGCGGCAATGCTCATGAGGCTGGTCAGTCCGCCCTGGAGCTCGCCCTGCTCATTGGGCGGAACGTGGCTGGAGATGATGCCCTGGAAGGCCGGGCTGGCCAGTCCGCTGAGCGCATTGAAGACCATCACCGCATAGAGCATCCAGCTTTGGGTGGCCAGTCCGAAGCCCAGCAGGCCCAGGCTATTCATGGTCAGTCCGAGGAACAACGATTTTTCAGGCCCGATCCGGGGAATGGTATACCGGATCAGGCCTCCCTGTACCGCTGCTGCCAGCAGGCCGAGGAAAGCCAGGGAAAGACCGATCTCGGCTTCACTCCAGCCGAATTTTTCAATGGTGTAGAAAGACCAGGTACCCTGTGTGGCAAACCCGGATATATACACCAGGAACAGCGCCGTGGTAAGGGAGAACACAAACGGGTTTTTCCGCAGGTTGATCACACTGCCCACGGGGTTGGCCCGCCGGATATTAAATTCTCTTCTTTTTTCAGGGGCAAGTGATTCGGGCAGGATGAAATAGCCGTAAAGCCAGTTGGCCAGCGAAAGGCCGGCTGCCACATAAAACGGTACGCGGGTACCCATTTCGCCCAATACGCCGCCCAGCGCAGGGCCAATGATGAAGCCCAGCCCGAACATGGCGCCCACCAGCCCGAAGCTCTGGGCCCGTTTCTCATACGGGGTAATATCGGCAATGTAAGCGTTGGCCGTTGAAAAGCTGGCCCCGGTTATGCCGGCAATTATCCGCCCGATGAACAGCCACCCGATGGTAGGCGACAACGCCAGGAAAATATAGTTTATCCCGAAGCCGAACAGGGAGAGAAGCAGCACCGGCCGCCTTCCGTATTTATCGCTCAGCCCGCCGATGATGGGGGAGAAGATAAATTGCATGAGTGAGTATGCAAAAACCAGGTAAGCCGACCACGTAGACGACTCACTTACTGTTCCGCCGGTCAGCTCCTGGTAGAGTGCCGGCATAATCGGGATAATCAGGCCGATCCCGATGACATCGATAAGTACGGTGATTAGGATGAACAGCAGTCCTTTGGAAGAATTTTTCAAGGGCGGTATTTTTAGCCCGGTAAAGATAAGCGTTTCTTGACCAGTAATATTCTTTGCGGGCAGTTTTTAGTTCCGGGTATGACGAGCCCTGTCCACTACTCTCTACTCAGAACTCTCCACCCGGAACTCGGAACTCTCCACCCGGAACCCGGAACTAATCCTCCCAGTTCCTTGACCGTTCAATGGCCTTCTGCCATCCCCGGATATATTTCTGACGGGTTTCCTGCGGAATGTCGGGTTGCCATTCCCGGTCTTTGCCCCAGTTTTCTTTGAGTTCACCGGTTGTTTCCCAGAAGCCGGTAGCCAGTCCGGCGGCGTAGGCAGCTCCCAGGGCGGTGGTTTCTATCATCACCGGCCGGATCACCGGCACCTGCAGCATATCGGCCTGGAACTGCATCAGAAGCTCATTTACCACCATGCCGCCGTCTACTTTCAGCGAGGTGAGGGTGATGCCGGCATCTTTTTCCATGGCCTGAAGCACATCGAGGGTCTGGTAGGCGGTGGCTTCAAGCACGGCTCGTGCAATATGGCCTTTGCTGATAAAGCGGGTCAGCCCGGCAATAACCCCGCGGGCCGAAGATTCCCAGTAGGGGGCATATAACCCTGAAAAAGCGGGTACAAAATAGGCACCGCCGTTATCTTTTACGGTATGGGCCAGGCTTTCAATGTCTTTGCTGTCCCGGATCATGCCCAGGTTATCGCGCAGCCACTGCACCAGCGAGCCGGTTACGGCTACCGAGCCCTCCAGGGCATAGCAGGCCGGCTGCTCTCCGAACCGGTAGGCTACGGTAGTGAGGAGCCCGTGTTTCGAGGGTACGATCTTCCCGCCGGTATTCAGCAGCATAAAGCACCCCGTGCCGTAGGTGTTTTTTGCCTCGCCGGGGGCAAAGCAGGTTTGTCCTACGAGGGCGGCCTGCTGGTCACCCAGGATACCCGCCAGCGGTACGCCTGCCAGCGGCTCGGCCGTTATGGTGGTATAATGCTCAGAACTTGACCGTATGGCCGGCAGGATGCTTTCAGGGATATTCAGCTTTTCGAGGATGTCGCGGTCCCAGCTCAGGGTTTCGAGGTTCATCAGCTGGGTACGGGAGGCATTGGTGACATCTGTGATATGCAGGGCGCCACCGGTCAGGTGCCAGACGGTGAACGTATCCATATTGCCGAAAAGGGCCAGTCCCTGCGTGGCATCTTCTCTCAGGCCCGGTACGTTATCCAGAAGCCAGGCAATCTTCAGGCTGCTGAAATAGGTAGAAACAGGCAGGCCGGTTTTTCCCCTGAAATATTCCGAACCTATGCTTTTTTCCAGCTCTTCTGCCTGTGCCGCTACCCGGGTATCCTGCCATACGA
The DNA here is from genome assembly GCF_040829825.2 of Leadbetterella sp. DM7. Classification (NCBI taxonomy): domain Bacteria; kingdom Pseudomonadati; phylum Bacteroidota; class Cytophagia; order Cytophagales; family Leadbetterellaceae; genus Leadbetterella; species Leadbetterella sp. DM7. The sequence goes on from NZ_JBFOLH020000008.1 coordinate 71,907, forward strand.
GAGCGTTGTAATAGGGTTTCCCGGTTCTTTTATTCCAGATAACCGTAGTTTCACGCTGGTTGGTAATGCCGCAGGCTGCAATGCTGCCCAGGCTTATGTTTTTGCTGATCCGGGCCTGCGCTATTACTTCCAGCGTGTTTTTGGCAATCTCTACAGGGTCATGTTCCACCCAGCCCGGTTGGGGAAAAATCTGGCGATGCTCTTTCTGAGCCATCGATACGATCTCTCCTTTCTTATTGAAAAATATACACCGGGTACTGGTTGTTCCCTGGTCAATGGCCGCTATAACTTTCATTTTATTTAAGGTCTTCCGGGTAAATATACACATTTTTTTTATCGGGGAAGAGACGGGCGAAGGAAAGAGTCCGAAAAATTGTGTAACTTGTGAAATTCGCAAAGTATTAAAACATTGAACCGTAAAAGATGCCCCCTGCTACAGAAAAATACCTAACTTTTGAACATATACGGGGTGATTTTTTTGGTGGAATCACCGCAGGTATAGTAGCCCTTATTCAAAACCTTTAACGAGCCACTCAGATGGCTGAATGAGAACATCGGCCTTCCGGCAGAACCGTAAGAAATACAGGCCTCGTTAATATTTACAGAGGGTATTGTCTTCTTTGATAAAATATGACCGGTAATTTTTGGCTTTCGGATCCATGCAGCCCTTCAGGTTGAGTAATTCCACTTTCCGGAATTCTACCGGGTGGCTCTCACTTTGCAGGGAGATGGTACCTTCTTTAAGCAGCAGGCCGTCTTTCTTTACGGCCGGATCAAAAGGCGAAACGTTTCCGCCGCCGATCTGCGGCTGCGTATATTCCAGTACTTTTTCCCCGTTAACATAATGCCGGATCAGCGAGTCGCCGAATACTTCCACTTCGGCCGTCACCCACTGGTCGCCGTAATAGGTTTTGGAGGTGGAGTTAATGCAATGGCGGGTGTCGAGCTTCCCGTCAAAAACCACGTTTGTTCCCGGTGTGCAGAGGTTACAGGTGGTTCGTTCGCCGTCTGTGCCGCCCAGCAGCTGCACTTCAATAGAGATGGGAAAATCCTGGTCTTTCAGCATGGTATTGGCGGGCTGTCCGTGCACCATAATACCGCTGTTACGAAGAGCCCAGCCTTCGCCTCCGTTTGCCTGGTCGCCCACAAAACGGTACTCAACCCGGATCACATAGTAGGAATACGGGGTTTTATAGAAGATGTGACCGTACTTCTGGTCAAATTGGTCATAGCCGTCGTAGTTCACCACCAGCTTTTTGTCTTTGACCGAAAACGTATTGGCAAAATTGTCGTTCAGCGCATAGCCCCTGATCTTAATATCCCAGTCTTTCAGGTCCTTGTGATTGAAAAGCTGCTTCCATTCTTTTTGGGGAGCGGTGATCTGGGCAGAGACCTGGAAACAAAGGAATAGGAGAAGAAAAGAATTACGGATCATCCTGTATTGACATTAAATAGGTTTAAAGATAAGATGCCTGTACGGGAACAGACGCCTAAAAATAAGGATAATTGGCCGGGATTGTATAAAATTTCCTATATTTCCACCCTAAAAACCATTTTCAGGATATGAAAAGAAGAAACTTTGTAGGAGGACTGGCCCTGGCAGGAGGTGGCCTGGGTGCCCTTCAGGCCTGCGGGAAAGAAAGTGAAGTGCCCGAGCTCAAAGGAATAGTACATTACGTACTTTTCTGGCTGAGAGACGACCTCACGGAAGAGGAAGATGAGAATTTTGTCTATTTCTTTGAGGAGCTGAAGCGTATTCCGGGGGTAAAATCATTGAGCTACGGCAAGCCGGCCGCCACCAATCCCCGGCCTGTGGTAGATAACTCTTTCTCCTATAATCTTATTGTTACCTTTGATTCACTGAAAGATGTGGGTGTATATGAAAATCACCCTATCCACCTGGAAGCCATTAAGAACTTTTCGCATTCCTGGACGAAGGTGGTGGTGCACGATAGTACGTTTTGAATAAGTTAAAAGTGAAAAGTGAAAAGTTATGGTAGTCTTTTCACTTTTAACTCAAATCATACTCTTACCCGAAAGGTCATCCTGTGATACGGCGTATACCCGTGCTCCAGTATTGCCTTGCGGTGGAAAATGGTGGGGTAGCCGGCGTTTTCTTCCCAGCGGTAATGCGGGTATTCCAGGGCCAGGTTTCCCATGAGCTCGTCGCGGTGGGTCTTGGCCAGCACCGATGCCGCTGCGATAGACATATAGCGGGAGTCGCCTTTGACCACGCAGGTATGGGGAATCATGGGGTAAGGCGTGAAGCGGTTGCCGTCTATCAGCAGGTGTTCAGGCCGGCAGCGGGGTAAAACGGCGTCAATGGCCCGGTGCATGGCCAGGAAGCTGGCCTGCAGGATATTGATCCGGTCTATTTCCTCGTTATTGGCCAGGGCCACGGCCCAGGCTACGGCTACCTCTTCAATTTCTTTCCGGAGCAGGTTTCGTTCGTCACGGGTGAGCTGCTTGGAGTCGTTGAGTAATTCGTTTTCGTAATCGGGCGGCAGAATAACGGCGGAGGCTACTACAGGCCCGGCCAGGCATCCCCGGCCTGCTTCATCGAGCCCGGCCTCCACACAGGTGTTATTGTAGCAGCGGAGCAGCATAATTACAGCTCGGCAATCACGGTTTCTCCCCCTACCGGCCGGTCGTCGAGATTCACCCTGATCTTTGCCGTAAGCGGAAGAAAAATATCGATCCGCGATCCGAATTTAATAAAGCCGAACTCGCTGCCCTGCGTAACCTTCGAACCTTTGTCTACATACCAGCAGATTCTCCGGGCCAGGGCACCGGCTATTTGCCGGAACAGCACTTCCGTGCCGTTTTCGTGGCGGGTAACAATGGTGGTTCTTTCGTTTTCGGTGCTGCTCTTGGGGTGCCAGGCCACCAGGTACCTGCCGGGATGGTATTTGAAGTAGGAAACAATACCGGAGATCGGGTTAAAGTTAATATGTACATTGAAGGGCGACATAAAGATAGATACCTGTATCCGCCGGTCATTGAAATATTCGGTTTCGGTCACCTCTTCAATCACAACCACTTTGCCGTCGGCCGGGGCAATGATATGCTGTGGGTTTATTGGGGTTTTTCTCGTAGGTTTGCGAAAAAATTGCAATACGATCAGGAATAATACGGCACTGGCTATCCATAGCAGGGTATGGAGCAAGGTGCTTTCGGGGGCAAAGAAGTAAGCGGCCCCGTTAATAATGGCCAGTGTCAGAATAGTCACCAGAAGTGTACCTGTACCCTCTTTATGTATTGTCATATTGATATATTAAGTTAGTCCCGGCGTTTTATACGGCAAATATAGTAACAGATTTGATGAAAGAAGATCGGTTTTTCTGGAGAAGATGGACAAAGCGGGAAAAGATCCCGTTTTTCCTGGCGATGTTCCTGACGGCGGCGCTCTCAGGTTATGCTGTATGGGCGTGGATACGCGGAACCGGAACCGTATTCTCGTGGGATGTGATCACGGAGCTGAAGGAAAAGGCGGTACAGACCCCGGCACTTTATTTTGATAAGTTTTCTTTTTCGGCTACCACGCCGCTGTGGTATGTGACAGAGTCGTACGCTCCTTCGCTTCTGAAGGTGAATACCCTGGCGTACTTCCTCTTTTTAGGAGGCATACTGGTGGGTGTGTCGCTGATCCTGGCGGGGCTTTCGCGGCTCAGGGGGGCCTGGTTCCTGGCCGGGGCGTTGCTCCTGGGCGGAGTGCTGGCGTCGCTGCGGCTGGAAAGCATTTTCCTGGTCAGCAAAAACTGGCCTTTCCTGGTGGCCTTCTCGCTCAGCGGGGTGGCCTACTTTCTTACCAACCTGTATGCCCGCCGGCTGAATGCCCTGAAAACAAGCCTTCTCTGGCTGGCGGTCTGGCTGGTTTTTACAGCGGGCGTAAAATGGTTTTCCGTCATTAATGAGCCCTTTTTATCCATGGCGGCTTTCGGGGTGACAGCGGGCCTGGTTATAGCATTTATTTTTATTTTCCTGATCTCTCATGAGATCCTGGCGGCGCTGTACGCGCTGGTATCGCAAAACAGTGAAAAAGGGAAAAGCAGCCTGCCCCAGGTGCTGGTGGTAACGGCGGTTTTCCTGGTCAATGCCGTGCTGATCTACCTTGAAAACGCCCGCCGTATTGATAAAAGCAGCTTTGTGGTGCCACCGTTATGGCTCTATCTCTCCAGCCTTGTTTTGGGTTTGTGGGGGTTCAGAAAGCTGTTAGATCAGCGGGGCTGGTTCAGCTTCCAGGGGGTAGGGGCCTGGCTTTACCTGGGCCTGGCGCTCATCACCACCGCCCTGGTCGGCCTGGCTTATGCTACGGCCAATACCCCGCTGACCGAGCTGCTCGAAGATTATATCAGTATAACGTTTTTGTCGGCAGGCCTCTGCTTCTTTGTGCATGTGGGGCTCAATTTCTGGCCCATGATCAAAGCGGGCCTCCCGTTTCACAAAGTGATCTATAAGCCGCCTTTCAGTAGCCTGCTCCTGGCACGTACAGCTGCCGTTTTTCTGGTTTTTTTTCTTTTCTCCCTGAAAAACCGGTATTCTTACTTCCAGCTGCGGGCGGGGATCAGCAACGCCATCGGTGATTTTTACAGGGAAGAGGGCGACTGGAAATCGGCTGAAGCCTACTACAAAAGCGGGTCGAATTACGATCTGAACAACCTGCGTTCAAACCTGTCGCTGGCCTCTATGGCCGAGCAGGCCGGAGATCCCCTCAGTGCTACCTGGTTTTACCAGCAGGCCGGAACGAAAACCCCTAACGTGATATCGCTTATCGGGAAAAGCAGGAGCCTGGAGCGGCAGGAGATGTTTTTTGACGCTGTCTTTGTGCTGAAAGAAGGCATCGGGCAGTTCCCGGATGACCACCGGCTGTATACCAACCTGGCCCGTTTGCAGGCCAAAGCAGGAATGACCGACAGCGTGCTGCTGAACCTCGATAAGGCGCTGCAGCTCTGTAAAAACTGCGGACCGGAGAATACCAATTTCCTGGCTTTCTGGATTGAGAACGGCAAAGCCGGGAAGCTCACCGAAATGCTGGCCCTGGCCGGCCGGCCGGAGGGGTACAGTTTCCGGGCCAACCGGGCGGCGATTGAGCGGCTGACGGGTACTGAAACCGTATTCAGCGATTTTCGTGTGGCGCCTGATTCAGCCCTTGATATGGGCCGGGCGGCATACCTGCTGAATGCCATGAGCAATGCCTATACGCGGAACCAGACCGGGATCTCTTCGGGCTCTCTGCACACATTCCGGGAAAACGGGAATAATGAACAACTTTATGAGCAGCTGAGCTGGGCTTCTGCTAACCAGCAATACTACCGTGAGACCAAAACGGAAGGGCTCCGGCAGCTGGTTTCGCTGGCCGGATCGCCCTCTAAGCTGGCTCCTTTGTATAACCAGAACCTGGGGCTATGGCTGATGCGGGAAGGGGCTTACGGGGAAGCCCTGAAAAGGCTGGAGAAGGCGGGCGACACGGCATCGGTTCAACTGCTCTCAGGGGCCGGTCTTCAGGCACAGATAGATGAAAAGCTGAAAGCGCAGGCCGAAGAGCTGGGCCGCGGGCTGACCCTGGCCAACCGGGAAGAATTGCAGAACAAAGCGCCGCTGAACCCGTGGTTCCTGGTAAAGGTGGCTGACCTGCTCAGTAAAAACAACCGGGCGCTGGAAGCGTACAACACCTTATTGTATGCTCTGGACTTTTTGCCCGATTCACCGGTGCTGCTGTCGGCTTATATCGATAAAGCCCTGGATATCTCAATGACAGATTACGCCGAAGATGCCTTAGTGCGGGCACGCATAGTGATGAATGACACGGAGTTCCGGTTATTGGAAAACCGGGTAGAAGAAGCCCGGAAAAAGAGTAAGGATTTTAATTAACAAACTTTTAACGAAAATAAACGAGACTTCGACCGGATTCCGGGGTCTAATTCCTACAAACCATAAATGATTATTCAATGAAAATATTCTTCAAGACCGCTGTATTGGTTGTATTGTCTTTCCATCTGGCTACTGCCCAGGATATCCGCCTGGGTGTAAAAGGAAGCCTGAACCTGACCAATATTCCTAATTTTACAGCAGTAGAGGCACTAGGACAGGATTTTAAATACATGGCCACGGGTGGAGCAGCTCTTTTTGCGGAGATTCCGCTGGATCAGAACTTTACCTTCCGGCCGGAAGTGGCGTATAACCGCAGGGGCGGGAAGATAGACCGCCTGAACCTGGGCGGCGGAACGATAGGGTCGATTATCGGCGGACTGACCAATGCCCGGCTGAACATCGATTATCTTGATGTGCCTCTTTTACTGCAATATAAATTTTCAACGGCGGCTACCGGAAGCGCTTACGTAATAGCAGGGCCATCGGTAGGCTTTAAGGTGGGAAGCAGCATGAGCAACAGCCTGCTGGGCCTGATGGATCTCAAATATGACCTGAATCTGAACTACAAAGACGTGGACTTCGGTGGCGTGGTCGGCCTGGGGTATGAAATGCCTGTGCGGGGTAAGGTAAAAGGCTTTGTGGAAGCAACCTACCGCCACAGCTTCACCAATGCCATTGGCGACATCGGGATTCTGCGGGTCGACTCCAAAACCAGCAATTTCGGCTTCTCGGTGGGGCTGAGTATGCCGGTGGGCAAATAAAAGAAATGAAAAGAGAGGTTACCGGGCCTCTCTTTTCATGCTGAAACACTACCACTTGTCTATTCACCGAGCAGTGTATCAGAAAGAATTTTTCTTAATTCTTCCTTGTCAGGTAGATAAAGCGGGTATTTCTGTACAAAAAGCTGGCTATTACTTTCATAAGTGGCATACTCTATCAGCAATTTGTCTTTGTACCGGGCAAGAATGATCCCTATTCTGTTTATTCAAACGGGATAAAAAAAATAGCACTCTCCCCTGAAAATTTACGCAAAAGGACATAAAATTCCGGCGTGAAATATAAATTCCGCCTGGTGAAACCCCATTTTTAGTATTATCTTCGTTCTATACTTAGTAATTTTGTGCTCTAAAGCCGTAGCATGACCAGAAAAATCCTCAGTAAATCTCTGAAAATACTGGCAATAGTTTTTATTGCTGTGTTGGGTGTGCTTTTGGCATTAATGGTCTACTTTAATTCGGCTCCCGGTCAGAAACGGCTCAGTAATCTTATCTTTAACCGCCTGTCCAGGCAGATCGGAACACCCGTACACGGCAGGCTCAGCTTTTCTATCCCCGATTGGGTGCACCTGGATGACCTGCTGATCGTGGATCAGAAAAAAGATACCCTGTTGTACTCGAAAAAGGCCTATCTTGATGTGGCGCTTTTCCGCCTTTTCAAAAACGAGCTCCTGATTGAACAGGTAGAGCTGGAAAACACGGTAGCGAATATCAGCCGGGAGAACGGCACGTTCAATTTTGATTATATCCTTAACGCCTTTTCTTCAGATGCTCCACCGGCGCCGGCAGATACCACCTCCGTGCCCATGAAAATTACGCTCAGCGGAATTGACGTGAAAAACCTGCGGGTGAAGTATGAAGATGCCGACGCCGGCCATCTGTTCCGGGTGAAGCTGGGCGGGCTGGTGTCGGGCTTTAACCGCCTGGACCCCGGCAAGGCCGTTTATGACCTGAAAGATACCAGGATCAGCTCGCTTTATGTGAGCGGGAAGCTGGGCACTGCGCCTGAAGATACCACGGCCTCCGGGCCTCTGCCTGATGTGCGCCTGAAAGCGCTGACGGCGCAAGACATCAACTGGGACCTGGACCTGGGTGCGCAGTATACCTCCGGGCACCGGGCGGCCATTGCAGCTGACCTTCGCGGGTTTGACCTCCCGGAAATGGAATTTGACATTGCCCGGCTGGGGGCTGACTTTGAACAGCTTACCTTCAAAGATAAAAAAGCGCAGCCATCGGTGGCCGGGGAGATCAACTTCGGCGACCTGGCATTGAACGATCTGAAACTTTCGGCTGAAGATCTGCTGATGCAGGACAGCGTGATGGCAGGGAAGATCACCGCCCTGAGCTTCCGGGAGAAAAGCGGGCTGGAGCTCCGGAAGCTGAACGTACAGGCTTCCCTGAAAGGAAATACATTGCTGCTGGAAGATGTGGATATCGCCACGGCGGCTTCTGGGCTGAAGGCTACAGCCAGGGCTGATCTTGATACGGCCCATTATGCCCGGAGTAGCTTTGATGCGGTTATTGCCGACCTGAAGCTGGCCCCATCCGAGGCTTTCTTCTTTAAGCAAAGCCTGGCGCAAACGCTGGGATCGATCCGGAACGACCGGATTACCGGCCGGGGGCGGGTCAGCGGAACAGTGGAAGAAATGAAGCTGGAGAATATTTACTTGACCGCTACTGCCAACACCCGCCTAAGCCTGAACGGGATGCTCTATAACCGGGAGGTGTTCGGGATGGATCTGCAGGTAAGAGACCTCTCTACCACCCGCCAGGACCTGGCAAAGTTTACGGGCGGGAAGCTGCCGGATAGCATTGAGCTGCCGGAAACCCTGGTACTGAACGGTTCGGTCAAGGGGAATATGGAAGATCTGGCCGCCGAGCTGTTTCTCAACTCCAGCCAGGGTGGGGCGCGGCTGACAGGCAGCCTGAAAGACCTTTCCAGGGTGCCGGTTTACGCCGGTACACTGACCGTGGAAGACTTTGCGGCAGGCCGGCTGATCCGCAATGCCGATGTAGGCAACCTGAAGGGAGCCGTTACTTTTGACGGCCGGGGCTTTGATAATCCCTCCTTAAAATTTGACGGTGTCATTGATGAAGCAGGTTATGGCGGAGAGGTATACCGGAATATCGCCCTTAACGGAAACCTGGAAAACAAGCGGGTGACCACTACGGGCTCGGTGAATGACCCCAGGGCGCAGCTGAAGCTGGATGTGGTGGTGGATATGCGTAACGAGGTGATCACCGTAACGGGGAACACACGGATTGACCGGCTAGACCTGAAGGCCCTGGGTGTAACGAAAGAAAACCTGGCGCTGAAAGGTGATTTTGATATTAATCAGCTGGTGGCCGACCTGAAAAAACCGTATATCGACTTCAAGGGGCGGAACATTACCGTTCTGAAAGACTCGGTGGCTTACCCTATAGGCGACCTGACCGTGCTGACCGAGTACGGTGAGACACTGAAAAAGCTGGACCTGACCACCCGGTTCATGAACCTGTCGCTGTCGGGTAACTTTGAGTACGACAAGCTGCAGAGCATCCTGATGACCGAGGTGAACAAATACTTTAAGCTGCCTGACTTCCAGCCGGCCAGCGACACCCTGGATTATTACTTTGATATCAACGGAACCATCAGCTATGATCCTGTCTTTACGGCGTTTGTGCCCTCGCTGAAGAACTTTAAGCCCGTGACCATCAATTCCGGCCTGAAAAGTGAGGGGGAAATTCCTTTTTCAGGCCATATTGCGGTGCCCTACCTGCTGTACGACTCGATCCAGGTGATCAATACCACCTTTGATTTTACGGGTAACGGTACCCGCATACAATACGGGCTGCTTTCTGACCAGGTGTCTACCCCGTCGTTCCGGCTCAGGAAGGCCGACCTGCACGGAAAGCTGGAAGAAAATGTGGCCTCGTTTGACCTTTCCGTGAAAGATAGTGTTGACCGGCAGATCCATTCCCTGGCGGGCTTCCTGGAAAGCGACGGCTCAAAGGTGAGGATCAGTTTTGACGAGACCGGCAGCATGCTCTTTTATGAAGAATGGGGCGGCAACCCTTACGGCTACATCGACTATTCCCCGGCCGGGTTGTACGTGAATAACGTGGTGTTTTCTTCCGGGGACCAGGTGCTGCGGATCAACAGCATTAACGAAGAGCCGAATGCACCGTTAACGGTATTTGCAGAAAAGCTGGACCTGAACTTCCTTTCCCGGGCTATCCTGCAGGACTCTACCCTGACCTCCGGTTACCTGGATCTCGATCTCCAGCTGGTGAATTACATGGGTGATGACAACCTGGCCTTTACCGGGGAAGCAGATATTGACGACTTTCATTTTAACCAGGTAGCCCTGGGCGACCTGCGGGCCAAAGCAGAGAGCGACAACCTGAAAGAAATAACCGTTTACGCTACCCTGAGCGGGCTGAACAACGACTTTGAGCTCAAGGGCGCTTATTTTACACAAAAAGAAGAATCGCTCGATTTTAAGCTGGACATCGGCGGCCTCGATATCAAAGCACTCGAACCTTTCCTGAAAGAAGTAGCTTATGATATGAAGGGCAGTGTAAAAGGCGATGTGAACATCAAGGGCTCTTCCACGAAGCCGCAGATTGACGGGTCGGTGGCACTGGATAGCACCGCGCTCCGGATCAAAGAAACGGCGGCCCTGCTCCGAATCAACAACCAGAACCTGAAAATTAACCGGTCGAAAATTCTTTTTGAAAAACTGCTGATCAAAGACGCCAATGACCGCGACATGGTGATCAACGGGGCGGTAGACCTTTCCGGGATGCCCGATTTCAGGTACGACCTGGACATTACTACCAGCAATTTCCTGATTGCCAGCTCAGAGCGCGGGCAGAGCGAGCTCTTTTACGGTACAGCATACCTCGACAGCAAGCTGAATGTACGGGGAACCAACAGCGAGTTCCGCCTTACCGGTGATATCACGGCTAAAGAAAAAACCAATCTCACCCTGCTTTTGCCGGATGAGAGTGTAGGCGAAGACCTGAATGCCGTAGTGACTTTTGTAGATTTCCGGAACCAGGAGAAGTCGGTCAGGCGGAAAACCGAAAGCACCCTTTCACTGGCCAATGCCGTAAACATCAACGTGGTGATCGATGATAAATCCACCATCAATATGCTCATGAACCCCATTACCGGCGACATGCTCACGGCCTCGGGCAATGCCCGTTTGAACCTCGGGTTTGACAATGCCGGCGACCTGTTCATCATTGGCGAAATGAGCATTGTCAGGGGAAGCTATGAGCTGACTTTCCAGACCATCAAAAAGCGTTTTGAAATTACGGAAAGCAGTAAAAGCAGCATCTCATTTGCCGGTGACCCCCTGAAGGGAATAATGGATATTACGGCAGAATACAAAGTACCGGGCCGGAAAGACGTTAACACCTATCCCGGCCTGGAAGATGGTAAGACAGCCGAGAAGCTTTTTGCGGATATCCGGGTAGACCTGGTACTGAAGGGCGAGGTGATGAGCCTGTCAGAAGTTGGCTTCCAGATTGTGGCCAAAGAAACAGAGGTAAGCAGCGTATCGTCGAAGCTGCAGGAGCTGGGCTGGACCATTGTTAACGACCGGGGCGAGAAAAAAAGCGGCACGGAAGGGGCTGTGACCAGCGCCAACCGCGAAATGCTGAAGCAAAATGCCATCATGCTGCTGGTAGCGGGCAATTTCTCGGCGGCACAGATCCTGGACAGCTTTACCTCATCGGGCGGGGCAGGCTACGAAGACCTGGCCCGGCGTAACGTCAGCCAGATCATCTCTTCCCAGCTGGAGCGGTATGCTTCAGGGTTGATCAAAGGGGTGGATCTGAACGTAGGGCTTCAGTCTTCGGGCGGAGTTACCCAGGACGGAAGCGACCGGAGCACCAACCTGAACCTGGGCGTAAGCAAGCGGCTGGCCAATGACCGGCTGATCTTTTCGGTGGGGAAAAACTTTGAGCTGGAAAACAAAGAGCTGCAGTCGGATGAGATATTCGATAACGTGGAAGCCAACTGGCTGATCACCACCGATGGCCGGTACCGGCTGAAAGTTTTCCGGAAAAACCGCAACCAGAGCGCCATTGAAGGATCGGTGATTGAGACCGGCCTGGGCTTTATTATCGCTATCGATTACGACAGCTGGAAAGAACTGATGAAACGAAAAAAATAGGCTGAAAGCAGGAATATACATGAAACGATTACTGATACTGATACTGATGAGCCAGGCCATCTACTCGTGTAAGGTGGCTGACAAAATCCCGCCGCAGAAGCGACTGTACGGGGGGGCATCGGTTTCGGTAATCCGGCACGACAGCCTGGCGGGAGGTGAGGTGCCTGAATTTAAAACCCTCCTGGAAGACGCCACCCGGCCCGTTCCGAATACCATGCTTTTCGGGTACCCCTATAAAGTGGCGTTCAATTATTTCCTGGGAAAGAAAAAGAAAGAAACCGGCCTGAAAGAGTGGTTCCGGAAACGGTTGGGAGAAGAGCCCGTATTTGTGGATGCCTTTATGGTAAACCAGAACGTGACCAACCTGACCTCCCTGCTGCATTCGTACGGGTATTTTAACGGCAGGGTTACCGGTGAGCTGGAAGAGAAAAAGGTATTGGGCTTTGCGCGGTACCGGGTAGAGCCCAACCAGCGGTTTCGCATTGACTCGGTGCTGATTGATCCGCCGGCAGAAGGAGAGTTTTACGAGGACTTCCTGAGCTTTTCACAGCACTTCAGGCTGCCCCGCTATTTTAACCTGGAAAGGATACGCGACGAACGGCAGAAAATGTACACGTCTATGCGGAATATAGGCTACTATTATTTTCGGCCGGAATATATCAATATTCTCCTTGACTCTGCCCAGCGTGCCACGCACCTGATCGCAAAGGTAGCTCCCCGGGAGGATATCCCGGCACAGGCCCGGAAAAGATACCAGATCAACAATATCTATGTAAACATTGATAAGCCTACGCGGGTAGAGCAACTGGACGAAAGCAGCTCATCGTTTGACTTTTTCCGCGGACTGGTGCTGGATGATCCCGGTAAGAAATACAAAGAAAACATCTTCCTTGACGCCATCGCTTTCCGGCCGGGGATGCTGTACAACAACGATGCCGTGAGCGTGACCAGCAACCGGCTGCTGAGCCTTCGGAATTTCCGTTCCATACAAAGCCAGTTCCAGGTAGTGAACCGGCTCGACTCCACGCTCATTGACGTATACTATAACCTGCAGACCAATAAACGGAAAACGATTAATGTGGAAGCCAACGCGTTGTCACGCTCCAGCGGGCTGGCCGGTACGCAGGTGAGCCTGAGCTGGAAAAACAGCAATACTTTCCGCGGAGCAGAGAAATTTGAGATAGGAGTTAACGGTAACTTTGAATTTCAGCTGGGAGGCAAGCGGGAAAATACGGAGTACAATGAAAACTACCGGACAGGTGCCTGGACCTCGCTGGAATTTCCGCGGTTTATTGCCCCGTTTATCCGGATCGACCCGGAGGTCAGCAACGTGCTTCCCAAAACACTGCTGAGGGTTTCGTACGAGAACTTTATCAAGCGGGGCCTGTATGATCTGAATTCGGCCAACGCGGAATGGGGCTATGCCTGGACCCGCGGAAAAGGAATCGAGCATGCCTTTAAGCCGTTTAAATTTACGTTTGTCAAATCGTCCAATCTTACATCGGCCTTTGTGGATGAAATATTTAACTACCCTGAGTTAATAACTATCCTGGACAATAACCTGATCATAGGGTCAGGGTATGAAATTGTGGTCAGCCCGGCCCGCCGCAAAAAAGGAACACTGAGCTACCGGGGCGGGCTGGATGTGGCGGGTGCGCTGCTTTCTTTGTATGACGGGGTAAACAGCGGCAGGGAGAATAAGGGCAAAATATTCGGGGAGCGGTACAGCAAGTTTGTCAGAGTGGAAAATGAAGTGCGGTACAGGTATGACTTCAGCCGCGATGTATCCTGGGCCAACCGGGGTATAGTAGGTGTGGGTATCCCTTTTGGAGATTCGTACTTCCTGCCTTTTGTGAACCAGTTTTTTGTTGGAGGTAACAACTCGTTGCGTGCTTTTCGCGCCCGGGGTGTCGGGCCGGGCACCTATAGCCTGGAAGGGCAGTCTACGGCCAGCAAGTTCCTGGCCACCAATACCGGTGATATTAAGATAGAATTCAATACGGAGCTCCGGTACAAGCTAAGCTCGCTGCTGAGCACTGCGTTATTTGTGGACGCCGGAAACGTGTGGATGTATAAAGACCCGTATATCTACGATGAGGGAGCGGTCTTCTCCAAAAGCTTCCTGAAAGAAATGGCTGTCGGTGGCGGAATCGGCTTCCGGTTCGACTTCAGCATATTTATTTTCCGGATCGACGTGGCCACGCCTTTCCGGAAACCCTGGCTCGATGAGCCGGAACGTTGGGTGTTTGACCAGATCAACCTGAAGAGCAAAGACTGGCGCCGCGAAAACATCATCTGGAACTTTGCCGTAGGATTGCCGTTCTGAGGTCTTATTTATAACGATAAGAGGGATCCGGTTTGTTTACCTGACCTGTTCTGTATATATTTGTAGTTCCTGAAATAATTGCCATGAAAACCTGATATTCTGCTTATTGCTGCTGTTGCAGCTATTACCCGATTAATGCAAAACCCATTTTAAAAAGTAGCCATCATTAAAGGAGGACTTCTCCGAAACCCGTTTTTATGAAAAATAAACTCCTGTTAATTGTTTTTATGCTGGCAGCCCTGCATACGCTCAGGGCCCAGGATAGTGTGGCTGTACAGAGCCGGTTCGGGTTGAGCCTGAACCTCGGCACCCTGCCCGGCCTTGAGTTGAATTACCGGTTCAAGCCCCGTCTGACAGCGCGGTTAAGCTACAGTTTCCTGCAGTATAAGCCCGATACAGAAATTACTGTTTCTGAGCAGAGACTGAACATGAACGGTGACGTCAAAATATCGGCTCCGGCATTATCTCTCGTATTTACGCCTTCAAAATCAGGACTATTTAAGCTGGTGGGCGGAGTCGCTTATTTAACACAAAGCAAGGCCGACCTGGTGTTCAGCCCCGTTGAAGACTATGAAGTAAACGGGAATATCTATACTCCGGCTGAGGTGGGCGAAATCAATTACGTGATGGATTATTCGAGTACGATTGCTCCTTTTGCAGCCATAGGATTGGGCCGTACAGTGCCCAAAAGGCGCATAGGGGTGGGTGTAGAGCTGGGTTCGTTTTTTATGACCTCGCCCAAAATTACCCTAACGGGCACCGAGCGGCTGGTGGGTATGTCAGAAGAGGCCGCTAAGATAGAAAACAACACGAAAGACTGGAAATACTGGCCTGTTGTGAATTTTAAGGTTAATGTCAGACTGGATTAAAATACTCACTTTATTTACTTATAAGACGAATGAAGAATATCAAAATTTATATCGCAGCATTGTTTTTTTTACTGGTTACCGGCCGGTGTAAGGAGATCAACCCTTTTGAGGGAGTAGACCTGGTGGTCAGTGGCGGAGCGGTCAACTCGCCTGTTTTACTGCAGTTTACAGATGCCAATCCGGGAAGCAGCACGCAGCCCGACAAGGTTACCGTGAAGATTACGGGCGATAAGGCAGCTGCTATATTGGATGATGCCGGCGGAAAAAACTATAAGGTGGCGGGCAATGTTCTGACCCTGATACTGGCGAAAGAAGTTACAGCTTCTCCGTCTGCTCCGGTAACTTTTACGATAGAGGTGGCGGCTCCGGGTTACCTGACCACCAGCCAGACTTTTTCGCTGACCGGTTCTGATCCTGCCCGGTTTGTAGTGCCGATGGTTCATGTTAAAAACCCGCCTGAAGGGGTAACGGCTGTCCAGGCGACCGTTCCGGTATCATCGGGTAAAATCACGCTCCTGGACAACGGCACGGAGGTAGGTTCTGTAGGCTTTAAGAGCGATACCAAAATAATGGATGCCGCAGGCAATACCATCAGCGCTGCCAATGTAAGTGCAGAAGTATTGATGTTTGACACGGAAGAAATTCAATCGCTTGCTGCTTTTCCGGGCGGACTTACCCCGGCAAGCGTACAGCTGAAGTCGGGAGAAAGCCGCAGTGTACGTTTTGTAACGGCAGGTATTGCCGCCATTAACATGACGGCAGGCGGCAAAGAAGTGAAAAAATTCTCGAAGCCGGTTGAGGTAAGCATGGCGATAGACCCTCATGTTAAAAATCCACAGACCGGCGAGGCCATAAAGGAAGGCAGCAGTATACCTGTATGGAGCTTTGAAACAGCTACCGGTCAATGGAAAGAAGAGGGAGAGGCTGTTGTATATAAAAACGAGAAAGGCCAGCTGGCAGGCCGGTTTGAGATATCGCACCTGAGCTACTGGAGCATCAATTATGCGGTTTTGGCCAATAACAGGTGCAGCAACCAGTATGCTGTGTTTAAGGTCAGCTCCAATGTAGAGGCAGACCTGGGGAACTATACCGGGTTTTTATTTGACGCACAGGGTAATTTCATGGGTTCGGGGTACGGCAACTTTAATGTGGCCAACGGTAACCAAACCAATATCATTCAGGGAAACGGTAACCTCAGTGCGGGCGATAAGCTCAGGCTGGAAGTGAGAGAAAAAGTTTCAGGAAAGACCGTTGCACAAACTACTTTTGACGCCTGTACGGAAGTGATACCTGTAAATATTACCATTCCTGACCCGGTTAAAACGGTGGCGGTGGATATTGACCTGGCAGCGATATGTAAAGGCGAGAACCTGCGGCTGAAGCCAAGCGGCTGGTTTGGATTGTACAACCCGGCCACGCTCAGCTATACCAATGTTTATCTTCAGGACGGGAAAGCAAGAATTTATGTTGTAGAAGGGGTGGAATATTCTCTGAATGCTTTCTATGAAGGGAAGATCTATTCAGGAAAAGTTACCTTTAAGCGTGACGGCAGTGTGGTAATTGCAGATGGCAACGGCCTGGCGGGCACAACGGGTTATGATGCGGGCTCAGACCTGATTACCTATAAGGCCGAATACATTATAGCTAATTGTAAGTGATAGTTGACTAAGAGGTATGTTCTTTGCCCTGAAAGGGCACCACACCCCAGCCAGGGGCGCAGCCCCGTTCGTTTTTGATGCAGGGAACGCCGGGGCCGCCCGGGAGCCCTGAAGGGGCGGGATATTCAGGGGAGGGGCATCGAGGGGCTGCGCCCGTCGATAACGTATCGCTGATGTATAGCGCCCCTTCAGGGCTATGTTGATGTATAGCGCCCCTTCGGGGCTTAGGGGTACGGTTGCGTTATTCCCAGACATATCGCTCATCATACTCTACGTTGTATTTTTTAAGGAATACGCGATATTCGCTCTTAAAATCTTTTTTGCTGTGGTGCTTGTGCTGATTAGCGATATACCGGATCACAATATCTACCTGGGACGGATTCACCGAAAATGCCCCGTAACCATCCTGCCAATAGAAGTTTTTATACTCCGGCCCCCTGGTTTTAATCCATTTGGATGAATGCGACTTTAATTCTTCCAGGAGTTTCATCAGGGCTATTTTTTTAGACAGCATGCAGAGAATATGGATGTGGTCGGTGTAGCCGCCCACTTTTATAACCGGGCATCCGAGCCGGTTACAGATCCCGCCCAGGTAGGCATGTAGCTCTTCCTCTACAGGCGGATGGATCAGCGGTGCACGGTATTTGGTGCTGAATACGATGTGGATGTAGTTTTTTACGAGTGATTGTCCCATTGGTGTGGTGTTGTTTGGGTGGATAGATCGGTAATGGATCGGGCCTTCGGCCCCGGGTTGTAAACCCTGAAGGGGTGATAATTATATTACGCCCCTTCAAGGTTACGTTATGGTATTGCGCTCCTTCGGGGCTTAACGGAATTAAAAATCTTCGTCCAGTGAGAAATTCATTTTCTCTTTGTCGGCAGTAACGCCGGCCTTCTGGTATTCTCCTACCCGTTTTTCGAAGAAATTGGTTTTCCCCTGCAGCGAGATCAGGTCCATGAAGTCAAACGGGTTGGTGGCATTGTATACCTTCTGAAGGTTAAGCGATTCCAGCAGGTGATCTGCCACAAACTCAATGTACTGGCACATTTGGGGAGCATTCATGCCGATCAGCGACACCGGGAGGGCGTCTGACACGAACTCCTTCTCAATCTCAACGGCATCTTTAATGATGGTATATACCTGCTCTTCGGGCAGCTTGTTGACAATATGTTGGGTATACAGCAGGCAGGCGAAGTCGCGGTGAAGGCCTTCATCGCGTGAGATCAGCTCATTAGAGAAGGTAAGTCCCGGCATCAGCCCGCGTTTCTTCAGCCAGAAAATAGAGCAGAACGACCCGGAGAAGAAAATGCCCTCTACGGCGGCAAATGCAATGAGGCGCTCGATAAACGAACCCTGCTCGATCCACCGGATAGCCCATTCCGCTTTCTTCTTTACGCAATCGATTGTCTCAATGGCGTTAAGCATGCGTTGCCTTTCAACCGTATCCTTGATATAGGTATCAATCAGCAGGGAGTAGGTTTCTGCATGAATGTTTTCAATCATGATCTGGAAACCGTAGAAACATTTGGCTTCGGCATACTGCACATTGGAGAGGAAGCCTACAGCCAGGTTTTCGTTGACAATCCCGTCAGAAGCGGCGAAGAAAGCCAGTACATGGGATATAAAATGCCTTTCCCCGTCGTTCAGGGAGGCCCAGTCTTTATGGTCCTGTGACAGGTCAAGCTCTTCCGCTGTCCAGAAGGAAGCCTCTGCTTTTTTATAGAACTCCCATATATCATCGTGCTTGATGGGGAATATTACAAAACGCGTAGGGTCATCCATCAGGAGAGGTTCGCTCTTCCTGAGTTCATCATCTGTCATTAGGTAAAAATTTAAGGTTTAAGATCCGCCCCGGATCACTTGGAAACTAAAAATAGAGAGTTTGGATGAAAATCAAAAATTATATTTCAGGAAAAATTGAGGCCTTCTGACGAAATGGGAGAATATCGGTTCTTTTATTGCATTTCCATAAATTTATTTCCTACTTTGGAAATTATTCGAAATCGCAAAGGTTATGCAAAGGGGAAATGGTTTGAAGTTCCGGCTGATCATTGGTCTGGTAATGGCCGCAATAGCCTATTTCAGCTATATGGGTAAATCGCAGGAAAACCCGTTAACGGGTGAGCACCAGAAGGTTAGCCTTTCAACAGAAGAAGAGGTGGCCCTGGGTCTCCAGTCGGCTCCCCGGATGGCACAGGAATACGGGGGCCTGTACCCCGATCAGCAGGTGCAGAACCAGGTGAGTGCGGTAGGCAACAAGCTGGTACGGGTTTTTAACGAAGAGCTGGCGGCCAGGGGCATCACCAATCCGTACAAATTCAATTTTTATGTTTTGCGTGACGGCCAGACCGTCAATGCATTTGCCCTGCCGGGCGGACAGGTGTTTATTACCGTGGGACTGCTGAGCCGGCTGAAGTCGGAAGACCAGCTGGCCGGGGTGCTCGGGCACGAGATCGGGCATGTGATCCACCGGCACTCGTCAGAGCAAATGGCCAAAACCGAATTTTACCAGGGACTGGCCGGGGCAGCTACAGCCTCTGCAGGCGACCTGGGAGCCGGCCAGATCGCTTCGTATGTAGCCAATATGAAGCTGATGAAATACGGGCGGGACGATGAGCTGGAATCGGATGAGTTTGGCGTACATTATATGATCAATGCGGGATATAACCCCCAGGCGATGGTGGAGGTGATGGAAATACTGGCGGAGGCATCGGGCGGAGATATGGATAGAGACGATTTTAACAGCACACACCCCAGCCCGGCCAACCGGGTAACCCGGATCAGGGAACATATCGCCAAATACGGGAAATAATGCTGCCTTTTGTTATACTTTATAGCGAGTTTAAGTCTACATTTGCGAAAAATTTGATCAGATGAAAAAGGTAGTACTGGCTTTCAGTGGTGGTTTGGACACCTCTTTTTGTGTAAAATACTTAAATGAAGACAAAGGCATGGAGGTGCACTCCGTGCTGGTAGATACCGGCGGATTCACGGATGCGGAGATAGCAGATATTGAAAAAAAAGCCTATGATCTGGGCGTAAAAACCCACTACACGGCACGCGTAGCCGATAAATACTATAAAGAATGTATCCGTTTTCTTATCTTCGGAAATGTACTGAAGAATAATACTTACCCGCTTTCGGTCAGCGCAGAGCGGATATTCCAGGCCGTGGCGGTAGCTGAATACGCCCGGTCGATAGGTGCGAACGCCATTGCTCACGGAAGCACCGGCGCCGGTAACGACCAGGTGCGTTTCGATATGGCGTTCCGGATCATTGTTCCCGATGCGGAGATCATTACACCGATCCGCGATCTTCGGTTATCCAGGGAGGCCGAGATTGATTACCTGAAAAAGAAAGGGGTGGAGCGTGAGTGGCACAAATCTACCTACTCCATCAACCAGGGCCTGTGGGGAACCTCAGTGGGCGGAAAAGAGACTCTTAACTCCTGGGATTCCCTTCCGGAAGAAGCATACCCTACGCAGCTCACGAAGAAAAAACCGTCTGAAATCACCCTTGATTTTGTGAAGGGCGAGCTGAAAGCGGTCAACAACCGGAAATTCAGGAACCCGGTAGACGCCATCCGCCGGGTACATGAGCTGGCATCACCGTATGCTATCGGGCGTGATACCCACGTGGGTGACACCATCATTGGCATTAAAGGACGGGTGGGCTTTGAAGCCCCCGCACCCCTGATCATTATCAAGGCGCACCACCTGCTTGAAAAGCATGTGCTCACCAAGTGGCAGCAGTACTGGAAACAGAACCTGGCCGAGTGGTACGGTATGCTGCTGCATGAAGGCCACTTCAATGAGCCTGTTCTGCGCGATATCGAAGCCTTTTTCACCAGCAGCCAGGAGACGGTAACCGGTACGGTAAGAGTGAAGCTGGCCCCGTATAATTTCACGGTGCTGGGCATACGTTCCGCCTATGACCTCATGTCAGATGTGTTTGGCAGCTACGGTGAAATGAACAACGCCTGGTCAGGCGATGACGTAAGAGGATTTTCAAAAATAGCCTCCAACCAGGTGATGATCCATCAGAAAATCCAGGAACTGGCGAAGTAATTACCCATGAAGAAAATTAAAATTCCGGGTATACTTATACTGGGACTGGTACCTGTTTTCACTCATCTGCTGCAGTTGGGAAAAATTGCCCGGAATTTCCCGTTAAAAGATGACTACAGGGTTTTTGTCAGCTACCTGTATTACTACCTGAACGCACCCGATAAATTTGCTGCCATTATCCTGCCGGAGAATGAAAGCCACCCGGTACTGATGCGCCTGATTGTTTTGTTCCAGTGTGGTGTTGACGGCCACCAGGACTTCGGCCATATGTTGCTGTTGTGTAATCTGTTCCTGGCTGTATTTTTTACCTGCCTGGTAGTGCATTTTTATACAAGAAAAGAATACCTGCCGGTGGCATGGGCCAGCCTGCTGGTGCTGAACCTGGTGCATTATGAAATGTATTTCCGGAACGATGTGGGAGCCTACCAGCTGCTCTCGTTTTCGTTTTCGGTATTTCTTTTCTACGCTGCCGCCAATTACGGCAGGCTGGGAGTATTGCTCCGTGTCCTGTTCTTCCTGATCTTTGTGATCACCCCGCTGGGCAGCATTAACGGCATTGTGGCCAATGTGCTGGTGGTAGCCTGCTTCCTGGTCAACAAGGAGAACCGGAAGGCGGGTATGGTGACTGCGTTGCTCCTGCTTATCCAGCTGGGGCTGATTGTGGCAGGAAGCGGGGAAGGCAAGTCGCTGAATGTCTTTGAAAATATTGTGAAGTATAACCTGCAGCTGGTATATGCTTACTTTTTATCTATGGGAGGCATCTTTAACCTGATCAGCAATCCCTATACCTGGGCAGTGATTGCCGCCGTAACGGCCGGTATTTTCGGGTATACCTTTTACCGCCTGTTTCTCCCGTGGAACCGGAAGCTTGATTTTGAAAAGCTGTTGTTTCTCTTTTGCACAATCTCGCTGGCCCTGATCGTGGGGCTGAGGTACAATTACTGGATGCAGGGGTATGTGAGTGTGCTGGAGTCGCGGTATAAAATCTACGGTGCCTTGATCATCCTGTTGTTTTTTGTTACGCTGATGCGCCGGTTTAGCAGCGTTAAATGGCTGGGTGCCCTGGTTACCGTATTTCTGGTTGCGCTTTTCTGCAGCGGGTTTTACAAAGGGCAGACAGGGCTTAAATTTCAGCAGCTGGAACAGATAACAGAGGCCTACAATGTATACGAGGGCGGGTACAGGGAAGACTTTGCCCGGGCGTTTTATATTAATTCGGAGAAGAAGGAATTCCTGGAAAAAGAGGGAATTTATTCCTTTAAGCCGGCCCGTACGCTTTTCGATGCTGTTTTAACGGAAGAGAACCGCCTGAGGGAGGGGGTTTCGGGTGAGATGAAGCAGCTGGAATTTGATCCTACTGATGCGGGCGACTGGGGCGGTATGCCCTCCCATGTCAACATGTGCAATTTTAAGGTAACCGGCCATTTCCCGGTAAAAAAATACTACTTTGTTAAGTTCAGGGGCGACTCCACGTCTTGTATCCAGTACTTAACGCCGCCGCCGGTTTCGTTGCTGACGCGGCTCGGAGAAGAAGAAGAGCCGGTTGTACCCTCATTAAGCCGCGACTTTTACCCAGGTGCCTTTACCGGGATCGACTTCAGCAATTTCGAGATTTACGGGGTAGATGACCTGGGCTTATAATCCAGGGGCAGCAGGTCGGCAATTTTATTTGACCAGCCCCAGTAATCGCCGCTGAAAAGATTCAGGGGAGGGAAATAATTCCCGTTCGGCTCTATTTCTATGCTGATGTCATCAAGCATGCGCAGGAAAGACGTCTGCGGCGCCGGCACCCGCTTTTCATTTTTGTAGCTGATGTAGCGCGGGTCTTCCTTATGCAGGGTATTGACCACGTAAAGAAAATCTCTGAAGTATAGCTTTTTGGTGCCTGCGACGTCTGTCAGCACCAGCTGCCGGGTGGGAATGGTGTCTTTGTAAAGGCTGAACTTTGAATCGGGCTGGCCCAGTATTTTCCGGAAATAGGAGAGGGAGTCGGCGGTATAGATCTCCTGCGGATAAGCCGGCCCGGAAACGCTGATCAACCGGCCGGAAGCATCCTGCTCTTTGATCGTATACTTATCGCGCAGGGCTTTGATGCGTTGTTTCTCCAGGTTGGGCAGCTCCACCATTTTCCGGATGCTGTAACCGTCAGCCTGTACGGTGTTGTAATACAGGCTGCGCATAAACTTTAGCAGGGAGGCGTCATAGGTTTCCTCCCGGTTTTTGATATTTCTTTTTGAGATTTTTTTGTTTTCTTTAAAGAACGGGTAGCCGGCGTACAGGTTGGTATGGCTGTTGAAATCAATGCGGAACAGCTCGAGGTGGTATTCCATATTGTAGCCGAGCGACTTATTCTGTATCTTTAAAGGAGCTACGGCAAATACTTCAAGGGTGTTGTCCTGCTTGTTGTGCCTGAACCGCAGGTCTTTCGGGTTCTTTAAATCCGTACGCCCGGCATTGGCAGTAGTGCCAATAAAGCTTTCAATAAAGAGCGATCCCCAGGTTTCCCAGCCGTCTTTATCAAATGCCTTCACGGTGACCTGGTCAAGAGCCGTGCTTTTTTCGCGCAGGCGGATGTTCAGCGGCTGCTCCATCGGCACGGTGATCACCGTTGCCAGCTTTTCAAATCCGAGTACCGATACCACCAGCTCGTGCTTTCCGGCCGTCAGGCGGGAGAGACTGAAACGGCCGTTCTCATCGGTGGTGGTGCCTATCGTAGAGTTGTTGATGAATACGCTGGCAAAGGGTACAGGCTGACGGGTGGTTTCAGATACCACTGTTCCTTTTACCTGGGCCCAGGCCCAGCAGGGTACTAAAAGGAAAAGAAATCCTATTTTTTTCATGCGACAAATCTACGAGAAATTCGTAGAAAAAAATCCCCGAAATAAAAAATATCGGGGATTTTCTGTCAACTGTGAACCAGGATTAATTGTTTTCAGGTCTTAATCCGCGTACGGTCTTACCGGCCTGCCACATTTCCGAATCACGAAGCTCAGCCAGTTCTTTTTCCAGTTTTTCCCGGTAGTCAGACTGCGAGTTACGCTCAATAGAAATAGCGGCCTCATTCTGCGATTTAACGCTGTTGTATAATTTTTCAAAAACAGGTTTAGTGGCATCACGGAAAGGCTTCCACCAGTCAAGCGCACCACGCTGAGCGGTAGTAGAACAGTTGGCGTACATCCAGTCCATACCGTTTTCAGCTACCAGCGGCATCAGCGACTGGGTCAGCTCTTCCACGGTTTCGTTGAAGGCTTCAGAAGGCGAGTGACCGTTTGCTCTCAACACTTCGTACTGGGCAGCAAAGATCCCCTGGATAGCACCCATAAGGGTACCTCTTTCACCGGTCAGGTCAGAAGTTACCTCTTTGTAGAAATCGGTTTCAAACAGGTAACCTGAACCTACACCGATAGCCATGGCAATACATTTTTCTCTTGCCTTGCCTGATGCATCCTGGTAAATGGCGAAAGAAGAGTTCAGTCCTTTACCCTCTACAAACAGCCTGCGCAGGGAAGTACCTGAGCCTTTGGGAGCCGCCAGGAAAACATCTACATCGGCCGGAGGCACGATACCGGTTTTCTCTTTGTAGGTAATACCGAATCCGTGCGAGAAGTAGAGCGACTTACCGGCGGTCAGGTATTTCTTAACGGTAGGCCAAAGTTCGATCTGAGCGGCGTCAGAAAGCAGGTAACAGATAATGGTGCCTTTGGAAAGGGCTTCTTCGATCTCGAAAAGCGTTTCGCCGGGCACCCAGCCGTCAGCAACCGCCTTGTCGTAGGTTTTCCCTTTACGCTGACCAACAATTACGTTAAGCCCGTTATCTCTCATGTTCAGCGCCTGTCCGGGTCCCTGAACGCCGTATCCGATCACGGCGATGGTTTCTCCGGCCAGCACTTCTCTTGCTTTTTCCAACGGAAACTCCTCGCGGGTTACTACTTCTTCTTCTACACCGCCAAAATTTAATTTTGCCATTTTTTGATTTTTCGTTTATTAATTCTTAAATGATTTTATACTGCGTATTCCCATTCCATTTCTTCCGGAAGATACTCCACCAGCCCCTGCGGGGTTTTACCCACTGCCACGCGACCCGAGCGGACAAACTCGGTTATACCGTGCGGTTTCAGGTACCGGAAGAACTCGAATATCTCTTCTTCGGTACCGGTTTTTTCAATCACCACGTAATCCAGCTCCCAGTACACCACCCAGGCCTTGTAAACCTTGTTGATCGTGTCTATGTCAATAGGCTTGGCATTGGCCGGCGTAGGCACTTTAAACAGGGCGATCTCGTTGTAAACAATATCGTGGTTCAGGTAGCCGAAAACCGCCATCACTTCCACTACTTTCCGGATCTGGCGTACCAGCTTTTCCACTTCTTCCCGTTTTTCGTGCTTGATCACGATAGTAAACCGGGATACTCCTTTTCTGACCGTTTCTGACACGGTCAGGGAGTCGATGTTGATCCGCCTGCGGGTGAAAATAATGGTGATTTTGTTCAAAAGGCCTACTGCATTTTCACCGTAAACACATATCGTATATTGCGTCATAATTTTTTTATTTTAGCCGGATTTCAGATACACTGGTACCTGCCGGAACCATGGGGAATACATTTTCTTCTTTTTCCACGACCACTTCCAGCACAAAGGCTTTGTCAGAAGCCAGCATCTCGTCTAATGCCGTGCTCAGGTACTCCCGCTCGGTAACGCGGTTGGCTTCGAGCCCGAAACCTTTGGAGATGGTGATAAAATCAGGGTTTTGCAGCTCCACAAACGAGTATCTTCTCTCAAAGAAAAGCTGCTGCCACTGGCGTACCATTCCCAGGAAGTTGTTGTTCAGGATGATCAGCTTCACCGGCAGACCCGACTGGGCAATGGTGCCCAGCTCCTGGATGGTCATCTGGAAGCAACCGTCGCCGATAAACGCCACTACCTGCCGGTCAGGAGCACCGAACTTGGCACCCAGGGCTGCCGGAATGGCAAAGCCCATGGTACCCAGGCCTCCCGAAGCGATATACGAATGCGGTTTCTTGTAGTCGTAATACCGCGCTGAAACCATCTGGTGCTGGCCTACGTCTACCACGATACAGGCTTCACCTTTGGTTTTTTCCGAAACCATTTTCACTACTTCAGCCATTTTGATCTGGCCTGTTGCCTGCAGGTCGCGGTCGGTAACCAGCTCTTTTTCCGGTGCCTCCAGCTTCCTGAATTCATTTTTCCAGGCTGAAAAATCTCTTTCTTTTACCAGGGGCAACAGCAGCTTTAAGGTTTCTTTTGCATCACCCACTACCGGGGCATCGGCATATTTGATCTTATTGATCTCGGCCGGGTCAATCTCGATATGAACAATTTTGGCCTGTTTTACAAAGAGGCTGGCATCACCGGTTACCCGGTCGTCAAAACGCATGCCGATGGCAATGACCACATCGCACTTATCGGTCATCACATTGGGGGCGTACATGCCGTGCATGCCCAGCCAGCCCATGTAGTTCGGGTGGTCAACCGGGATACCCGAAATGCCCAGCAGCGTGCTGGCACAGGGGATGTCAGTCTTTTCCACGAAGGCTTTGAGCTCTTCCATTGCCTGGGAGATCAGCACGCCGTGTCCGAACAGGATATACGGTTTTTTTGCTTTATTGATGAGCTCAGCCGCTTTTTCGAGCTGGTCGGCCTTGGGCGTAACCCGCGGGCTGTACGAAATCAGCTTTTCTATTTTTTTATAGGTAAAAGGCCGGGTCATGGCGTTTACCTGGGCATCTTTGGTGATGTCAATGAGCACCGGCCCGGGCTTGCCTGAGCTGGCAATGAAGAAGGCCTTGGCCATCACTTCCGGGATCTCATCGGGATCGGTCACCTGGTAATTCCATTTGCAGATAGGCATGGTTACACCGATCACGTCGGTTTCCTGGAAGGCATCGGTGCCCAGCAAACCGGAAAATACCTGGCCTGTAATGGCTACAAGCGGAGTACAGTCAATGATGGCATCGGCTATGGGGGTTACCAGGTTGGTAGCTCCCGGTCCGGAAGTCACCATGCAGACCCCTACTTTTCCACTGGTCCGGGCATAGCCTTCCGCGGCATGGCCGGCTCCCTGTTCGTGTCGTACCAGGACATGGTTGATCCTGTCGGTGTAGTCGTAGAGCGCATCGTAGATAGGCATGATGGCTCCGCCCGGGTATCCGAAAATCAGGTCTACCCCTTCCTGAAGGAATGACTCCATCAGGGCTTGTCCGCCGGAAAGAAATTTAGCCGTTTCCACAGCTTCCAGGATTTCTGTTTCTTCGCTTGTTTTCATATTTTTATTCAGCTATCAGCCTTCAGCTATCAGCCAGCCCGTTTACAGGCTGAAAGCTGAAAGCTTATGGCTATTATTTACTTATCGGTTACACAGCCTTCATCAGCTGCAGATACATTCTTGTAATATTTTCTCAGTACCCCTTTTTCAATGAAAGGCGGGGTCAGCGGCTTCCAGCTTTTGCGGCGTTCGGCCAGCTCTTCGTCAGAAACGTGGAGGGTCAGCTCCCGGGTTTCGGCATCAATGGTGATCTTATCGCCGTCTTTCACCAGGGCAATGGTGCCGCCTTCGTACGCTTCGGGCGCAATATGACCGACCACAAAACCGTGGGTACCGCCGGAGAAGCGCCCGTCAGTGATCAGGGCCACTTTATCGCCCAGCCCGGCTCCCATCACCGCTGAAGTAGGCTTCAGCATTTCAGGCATGCCGGGGCCACCTCTCGGGCCTTCGTAACGGATCACGATCACCTGGCCTTCCCTGATCTCGCCTTTGGCAATGGCCTCCAGCATTTCTTCTTCTTTGTCACATACCTTGGCCAGGCCTTCAAATTTCAGTCCTTCCTTACCCGTGATCTTGGCCACGCCACCCCGCTCGGCCAGGTTCCCGTACAGGATCTGGATATGGCCGGTTTTCTTGATCGGGTTTTCAAGCGAGTGTACCATGTCCTGGGTTTCAAAGTCAAGATCTGGCACGTTCTCCAGGTTTTCAGCCACTGTTTTACCGGAGATGGTCAGGCAGTCACCGTGAATATAACCCTTCTTCAGCAGGTATTTCATGATGGCCGGTACCCCGCCAATGGCCAGCACCTCGTCCATATAATACTTGCCCGAAGGCCGGAAATCGGCGATCAGCGGTGTTCTGTCGGAGATATCCTGGATGTCTTTATAGGTCAGCGGCACGTCAGCGGCATGGGCAATGGCCAGGTAATGCAGCACGGCGTTGGTAGAGCCGCCCAGGGCCATCACAATGGTGAGCGCGTTTTCTATTGACTTCCGGGTGATAATATCTCTAGGGCAGATATTCTTCTCCAGGAGATTTTTCATGGCGGCCCCTATGGCCAGGCACTCGGCTATTTTGCCCTCGTGGGTAGCCGGGTAAGACGAGGTGTCCGGAAGGGTAAGTCCCAGGGCCTCCAGGGACGACGCCATGGTATTGGCCGTATACATACCGCCGCAGGCGCCCTGCCCGGGGATGGAATTCTGGATAACCCCCAGGTAATCTTCGTCAGAAATGGCGTTATTGATCTTCTTGCCGTAGGCCTCAAAAGCCGATACGATATCTAATTTCCGGCCTTTGTACGCGCCTGAGCGTACCGTACCGCCGTATACCATGATGGCGGGGCGGTTCAGGCGGGCCATGGCCATAACGGCACCCGGCATGTTTTTATCGCAGCCTACCACGGTGATCACGCCGTCATACCACTGGGCCGAAACCACGTTTTCAATCGAGTCGGCAATGATGTCGCGGCTGGGAAGCGAATAGCTCATGCCGTCGTTCCCGTTGGTCATGCCGTCAGACACACCGATGGTGTGAAAGATCAGCCCCACCATATCGTTGGCCTGGATACCTTTCTTGACGTGCACCGACAGCCCGTTCAGGTGAATGTTACAGGGGTTTCCTTCGTACCCCGTGCTGGCAATACCGATCTGCGGCTTGCGCATGTCTTCTTCTTTCAGGCCTATTGCATAAAGCATGGCCTGGGCCGCAGGGTTGCTGACTTCCTGCGTGAGTGTTTTGCTGTATCTGTTCAGTTCTTCTGCCACTTTTTTGTTGTTTTCGCTATCAGCGAATATTCGCTGATTTTGTAATTTGCACTCTACAAGTCTATATATGCAGGGAGGATTATCAAAGAAAAAAGCAGAAAAATTTAAGGATTGACTTAGAATTGCAACAGATTATTGGGAAAGTACAAAAAACAGAGTATCCGGCAGGTGCAGATCCGGGCAATGAGCGCCCATTTTCCCGGATGTTCTTTAGCCGGGCAAATACGGCCTGAAACGATATCCGACCGCAACGGGCCGGCATTGACGCCTGTTTTTGGAATGAATTTGTCCTGCTGAAGCAAGAAGTTTGACCCCGGTATAACCGGTAAAAGGCAGGTGAACGAAACTTAAAAAAGTAATATCTTGCTTGTGTACAAAGCCTGGCTTTTTTACCCCCGGTGCGGTAAAAGGGGCAACCCGGCCGTTCTAATGAGCGGTAGTATATGCAAGCTTATTACCAGGTGTTTAACGGTATGGCCGTTTCACATTATCCTGTAAATGCTTGTCTTCTGCCGCAAATGATTAAATTTACCTTTTCAAGGAAACCGATTTTTATCATGAGCACCCGTTCAA
Source organism: Leadbetterella sp. DM7 (assembly GCF_040829825.2). NCBI lineage: Bacteria > Pseudomonadati > Bacteroidota > Cytophagia > Cytophagales > Leadbetterellaceae > Leadbetterella > Leadbetterella sp. DM7. The sequence continues at coordinate 101,258 of NZ_JBFOLH020000008.1, forward strand.
TACCCTGCTATATCTTTCTCAGATCTCTTTTGCTGCAGTCCGGGAGCACCGTTCTGCTGGTGCTGGCCCTTGCTGTTCATGCAATGGCCCAGTCGCGTACGGTAGAGTCGTTTAATACGGGCTGGCAGTTTTTTAAAGTGAATAACAGCACTTTTTTTGCCGATTTTGACAACGGGGCAAAGTACTTCGACGCCCAGAACCAGTGGACGGCCCCCGAGGTGTGGGAAAACGTTACGCTGCCCCATACCTGGAACAGCGAAGACATGCAGAAAGACAGGAATTTCTTTGAAGGGAAGGGTATTTACAGGAAAACGTTTTCGGTTGATCCGGACGGGAAAGACCGGCAGCGCCTGTTCCTGAAATTTGAAGGGGTAGGGGCGGTGGCAAAGGTGTACATCAACAACAATTATATCGGGGAGCACAAAGGGGCCTTTGGGCAGTTTGTATTTGAAATTACGAACTCGGTTCAGTACGGCAAAGAAAATACCGTTGTTGTCATTGCTGACAATAAAAGCCGCCGCGACGTCATTCCCATCAACCATTTCCTCTTCCCGGTGTATGGCGGAATTTACCGGCCCGTTCATTTGATCACCACCCAGAAAACCGGGTTTGTGGTGACCGATAATGCTTCTCCCGGCCTGTTCATCCGCCAGGAAAATGTGTCGGCAGCCGGTGCAGGCGTACAGGTAAAAGCCAAGCTGGAAACCAAAGAGAAAACTGCGCAGAACGCCGATCTGCTTATTGAAATTAAAGATCACACGGGCAGAACCGTGGCCGGGCAGAAGAAAGCCGTAAGAATAGCTGCCCAGGGAGTAACGTATGTGAATGAGACCCTTACCCTGAAAAACCCTCGGCTCTGGGACGGGGTACGGGACCCCTACCTTTATTCGCTTTCGGCCAGGCTGGTTTCGGGCAGCCGGGTGCTGGACGAGGTGGTTCAGCCACTGGGCCTGCGCACGGTAGAGGTTATTCCCGGTAAAGGATTCTTCCTGAACGGCAGGCACTACCCGATGTACGGCGTATGCCGCCATCAGGACCTCCGGGGTAAAGGCTCTGCCTTGTCTTTTGAAGATCACCGCCGCGACCTGCAGATGATCAGGGAAATGGGTGCTACCACCATTCGTTTTGCCCATTACCAGCAATCGCCGGATGTTTACGCCCTGGCCGACTCCATCGGTTTCCTGGTATGGGCTGAAATCCCGTTTGTCAACCGGGTTTCCTACTATGAGAACGACAATGCAAAGCAGCAGCTGACTGAACTGGTAAAGCAGAACTTTAACCACCCCTCCATCTACGTGTGGGGCATGCATAACGAGGTGTACGCTGCAACGGCCGACGAGCAGGTGCCTGTGCTGACAAGGGAGCTGAACGATATCGCCAAAACCCTGGACCCCGACCGGATGACCGTGGCGGTATCAGGGTATAACCAGGTAGACCGCCAGGAAAACCTGAACACCGACATCCAGGGAATCAACCACTATTTCGGCTGGTACGGCGGGAAGATCGAAGACCTGGAACCCTGGGCCAGATCAGTCCGGAAAGATTTCCCGGAATACAAAATTATCCTTTCCGAATACGGTGCAGACGGAAACAGGGATATAGGCCGGGAAGAAGTCAGGATGCCGGATAACGTGGTTCGTGGCCAGTCGTTCCCGGAAAATTACCAGACCGAAACGCATATTCAGCAATGGGCCATCATAGAAAAGAACCCGATCATAGCAGCCTCGTATGTGTGGTGTATGTTTGAATTTGCCGTGCCGGCATGGAACAGGGGCGGGGTCAATGCCCGTAACCTGAAAGGCCTGGTGACGTTTGACCGCCGACAGAAAAAAGATGCCTTTTACTGGTACAAGGCCAACTGGAACCCGGAACCCATGGTATACCTGGCCAACCGGCGGGACAATCAGAGAACAAACCCGGTGACCCGGATACAGCTTTTTTCAAATGTAAAAGACGTTCAGCTGCTGGTCAACGGGAAGCCCTGCGTGCTGAAGCAGGGAGTGAATGACAAGCACCGGGTAGCTGAAAATGTAGAGCTGCAAAAAGGCACAAACCGGATCGAGGCCCGGGCGAAGAACGGGGCGGAGATCCTGACCGATGAAATGACCTGGGAGTTAAACTAAGAAAGACGAAGCTCAGGTTACTCCGGGTACTGTTGAGACCGTGTGTATCCGGTGAAAGCCCGGCGCCGTGGAATGGCCCTGAGTAAGGCCACGCCGGAGAAGCGGATGAAAGCAAAAAAGTAAAAATTAATTTCAGATATGCGTTTATTCTGTTTTAAGCAAGCGATCATTGTGATCTGCGGTATGGCTGTGGCCGGCTGCAGCCACCCGGCTACCGAGGCGCACCGTCCGGCTTTTCATTTTTCACCCCGCTCCAACTGGATGAACGATCCTAACGGGATGTACTATCACGACGGGGTATACCATCTCTTTTTCCAGCATTACCCGGAGGCAACCCACTGGGGGCCCATGCACTGGGGGCATGCCACCAGCCCGGATATGATCAACTGGAAAGAAGAGCCTATAGCCCTGTATCCCGACAGCCTGGGGTATATATTTTCAGGAAGCGCGGTGGTGGATATTCACAATACCAGCGGTTTTGGCAAAGACGGGCAGGTTCCGGTAGTGGCCGTTTATACGAATCACGATCCGGCAGGCGAGCAGGATAAACGTACCGACTACCAGACCCAGAGCATTGCCTACAGCCTGGATAACGGGAAAAGCTGGACAAAATACGCGGGGAACCCGGTAGTGAAAAACCCGGGGATTGTAGATTTCAGAGATCCCAAAGTGATGTGGTATGAGCCTTTAAAAAAATGGATCATGACCCTGGCAACCAAAGACCGCATTACGTTTTATTCCTCTTCCGATTTAAAAGAATGGCATAAAGAGAGTGAATTCGGCGAGACCCTGGGGGCACACGGCGGAGTATGGGAATGCCCCGATCTTCTCCGGCTGGATCATGAGGGGAAAGAAGTGTGGGCCCTGCTGGTCAGCATTAACCCGGGGGCGCCTAACGGCGGTTCGGGTACCCAGTACTTCCTGGGTGAATTTGATGGTCATGCATTCTCGCCGGCCGATACCCTGGTTCGCTGGCTCGACCTGGGCACCGACAATTACGCCGGTGTGACATTTTCAAATACCGGAAACAGGACGATCCTGATGGGCTGGATGAGCAACTGGCAATATGCGCAGGCCGTTCCTACTGAAAAATTCAGGAGCGCCATGACCCTGCCGAGAGAGCTGGGTCTGAAATCTGCGGGCAACCGCCTGTACCTGACCTCCACACCGGTGAAAGAAGTGGAGGGCCTGTCGGGCCGGGCAGAGGTTTTGAATAAGGTCACGGTTGACAAAAGCTACACGGTGACTTCCGGGGGCCGCGGCCTGTTTGACCTGGAGCTTCGCGATGTGCCGGCAGAGAATTTCAGCATTTCATTGGGTAATTCAAAAGGTGAGGAGCTTATAGTAGGATACGACAAGGCTTCAAACCGGTATTATATAGATCGTACCCGCTCGGGCAATACAGGGTTTGAGCCGGGTTTCGGTAAAGTGCATACGGCTCCGAGGCTGGCCGGGGGGAACCGGATTAACCTGCGGCTGGTGGCCGATGTGACATCGGTAGAGCTGTTTGCCGATGACGGCCTGAATGCCATGACCGATATCTTTTTCCCCGGAGAGCCCTATTCAAAGATAACGATCACGGCGCCGGATATATTGGTCATTGGCGTGTTAAAATTTTCGGAAATGAAGCCGGCCCGGCTGCGTTAAAAATTGTTTTTGCCGGTATATTTGGATAATATATCGACTCTCCTTAACTTTGATAAAAAAAGTACTTTGCAATGGATCAAAGTGATGTCTTGAAAGACCTGAGCCATATCCGGTCATTGATGGAGAAATCCACCAAATTTATTTCCATCAGCGGCCTTTCGGGTATCCTGGCAGGGGTGTATACGCTTGTGGCCGTAGCCTTTCTGGGCTGGAAATTAAAGATCCATTGGCTGGTTTTTGGTGGGAGTGACCGCGCGGAGATATTGTTTATGGATTCGGCTGATCCGGTAGGCACCATGGTAGCCACCGGCGTGGTGCTGTTGCTGCTCTCTGTGGCCACCGGCGTTTACCTGGCTCTAAAGAAGGCGGAAAAGGCCGGGCAGTCGGCCTGGAACCCGGCCAGCAGAATCCTGCTGGTTTCTGTGGCCGCACCCCTGTTAACGGGCGGGGCTATAGCGGTGATATCGCTAATGAAAGGGTATTACTATGTTCTGGCCCCCTGTTTCCTGGTATTTTACGGCCTGGCGCTGTATTCGGGCAGTCGCGTTTCGTTTAAAGAATTACGGGTTTTCGGAGTTTTGCAGGTTATCCTGGGGCTGCTGGCCTACGAATATATGCCCTATGGCCTGCTGTTTTTTGCTTTGGGATTCGGCGTGCTTCATATACTTTACGGAGCGGTCATCATAAAAAAATACGGAGCGTGAAGCTGGATTTATCCTTATACGACAAAGTCCTGGAAAACCGGATACGGTTGCAGATCATGAGTGTGCTGGTGGTCAATGAAGATTATGACTTCAATGCGCTTAAGGAGCTGCTGGATATCACTGACGGCAACCTGGCCTCTAACCTGAAGGCGCTGGAAAAAGCCGGGTATATCGAGGTCATCAAGTCGTTTATTGACCGGAAGCCCAATACACGCTACCGGAGTACAGGAAACGGGCAGAAGGCTTTCCGGGACCACCTGGCGGCGCTGGAGAAATTTATTAACAGCGGCAGTTAAATTTTTTTAATTTTTTACTTTCAAAAACAGAGTACTTTTTGATTTTTTTAAATGAGAAAGAAATATACAGTACAAACCCATCGGGCATCTCCCGGCTTTTTCAGACCATACCTGCTAACCATTTTATGTATGCTTCTGACGGTAACGGAAGCCCGTGCATTTATAGATGATATATGGCAGGAATATACACCGGGAAAAAATATAATCGGAAATAACGAAGATGGGAGGGGGAACTACCTGCATTATCCGTACGGGGAGTTACAGCAATTGAAAGAATGGTATTTTTACAAAGCGCACGTTCTGGGCACCTTAAGTACAGCTACCGGGACCGGGTACTTTATATTGAATGAAACCAATAACCGCCTGGTAGTTTTTGATACGAAAGCAGGCTTTGAAAATTATGCAAAGGCAAACGAGCTGGAGCCGTGGTTGATACGGAGGTACGATTATAAATGGTCGTTATTCCCTAAGGAGTCTTCTCTGAATTATACGATCGGGCTCTTTTTTCTTGTATGCGGAAGCATTCCTTTGCTATTATTCCAGCTGTTGGTATTTGGAATAGTTTGTATCGTCATGCTGCTCAGTGGTCAGCTGATGAGCTTTCTTCGTTCCATGTATGAATTAGTACTTTTGGGTGGTAAAGCACTGGCATGGGTTTCCCTGTACACGGTACCTGTTGTAATGCTTGTCTGGTATGTTAAAGGAGCTTTCCCGCAAAGTATTTAACGCGTAAGATTACGAAAAAAGCTATGATAAAGATAAACGGCTGATAAAATTACTATTGGCAGGCACTAAAATTAAAACAATTAATATTTATTACTTTATGAAAACGGAAAAAAGAGTTGTGGCTGGAATCAGCTTCCTGAAAATCCTGTTCATTGCCGTGTTGGGCCTGATACTGCTGATTCCCCTGGTCATGATCTCGAACCTGGTCTATGAGCGTAGCGGCCGGAAACAGGAAGCGGGCCGGGAGATTACCTCCAAATGGGGAAAAAGCCAGGAGATATCAGGACCGGTGATGGTCATTCCTTATGAAAAGGAGATGATCAGCAAAGTCAACGAGGCGGGTCAGGTTAAAACCGTGGTTACGTACCAGACCAGCTACCTCCATTTGCTGCCCAATAAGCTTCAGGCCGATCAGGAAGTGAAGCCGGAAACGCGGCGGCGAGGTATCTATTCGGTGGTGGTATACACGTCAGTTACCCGACTGAAAGGCGATTTCCTGCAGCTGAACCTGGAAAAGGAAGGTATAAAACCCGAAGCGGTGGCCTGGGATAAAGCCAGGCTTATCCTGGGTATTTCCGATCTTAAAGGACTGAGCGCCTTTCCTGAAGTGGTATGGAACGGAAAAAAAGCCGAAACCAGCACTTCATCGATGTCTTTGTTTGCAGGAGACATTTCGGCTCCCGTAGATTTATCACAGGCAAAGACAACCCTCGGTACGTTTGTCGTCCAGCTGAATGTTCGCGGGGCTGATTTTACCGGTATTGTGCCGCTGGGAAGAGAAAATGAAATCACCATCCGGGGAGACTGGGGAAGCCCGGGCTTTGACGGCGACTACCTCCCGGTTGAACGTACGGTGAAAGATAATTTTTTCCGGGCCGACTGGTCTGTTCAAAGCCTTGACCGGGCCATTCCACAGCAGTGGACCGGCCGGCAGGTAGGGCTACCGGAAGAAACTTCGGGGCAGAAGGGCGTTGTTCAGCCTTCCCTGGCGGTGGTTAAAGTAACCTTCCCTGACGGGGTAGATCTGTACCAGCAAACCGACCGCACCATTAAGTACGGGATATTGGTCATTGTTCTGGCATTCCTGGCGCTGATATTCACGGAAATACTGCGGCGAACCCCCTTCCACATTATTCATTACGGACTAATCGGGGCGGCTTTGGTCATTTTTTACACGCTGCTTTTGTCGTTTAGCGAGCAGATCGGCTTTAATGCGGCTTACCTTGTCGCTTTCATCGCCACCAACGGTATCATTACCTGGTTTGTAAGAAGCATCTCGAAAAGTACGCTTACGGCCATGATCTTTGCCGGTATCCTGACCCTGTTTTTCGGGTTTAATTTTGTGCTGATGCAGCTGGAAGATTATGCACTGCTGGTAGGCTCAATAGGACTGTTCCTGATCCTTTCGGCATTGATGTACCTGACCACCAAAATTACCTGGGTGACCAGCGAGACGGAAAATAAATTAGGCTGAATGCTTCATCCGGACCCACGGCCGGTACTGTCAGCGGAGATTGAAAATGACCATTGGAGAAACATCCAATGGTCATAACCTGTCAAATCGGGTGGATTTGGTAGGCACAAAACCAATTAACCCTATTAGTATCGTTTACTTAACAATGCCTGCCAGGGGGAAATTCTTCCGCCACAAAGTTAAGAAGCCGGCAGAACATTCCACACCGTGAAAAAACGGGAAATACCCCCGTTTTTTCACGCTATTTGACCGGGTGTAAACACGGTAAGGCCGGTATATTTAAACTAGAGGGGGCTTAGGAGCGTGCGCAATAATGCCGTAACTTTGCGGCATGGATAAGACTTTCAAGGATTTAGGACTTAATAAACAATTGATTATGGCGGTAGAAGAGCAGGGTTACACCGAGCCTACCGCTATCCAGGAAAAGGCCATCCCGCTGGTGATGGCCGGCCATGATGTGCTGGGCATTGCGCAGACCGGTACCGGTAAAACAGCGGCCTACCTGCTGCCGCTTCTGATGAAGATCAAATATGCACAGGGGAGCCATATGCGGGCCCTGGTGCTGGCGCCTACCCGTGAGCTGGTGATGCAGATTCACCAGGCGGCGGTGGAGCTGGGCAAATACACCGACCTCCGGATGGTGGCTCTCTACGGCGGACTGGGCCCGAAAACACAGATTGAAAACCTGAAGAAGGGCGTCGATATCATTGTGGCTACTCCCGGCCGGTTCATGGACCTGTACCTGGCGGGGGAGATCGGAGTGAAAAGCCTGCAATACCTGGTGCTGGATGAGGCCGATAAAATGATGGACATGGGCTTTATGCCCCAGATCCGTAAAATACTGGAGGTGATTCCGAGAAAGCGGAAAAACCTGCTTTTCTCTGCTACCTTTCAACCCCGGGTGGAGGCCCTTTCAGAAGAATTCCTGGAGGCGCCGGTGAAGGTAGAGATCACGCCGTCGGCCACGGCCGCTACCACGGTAGAGCAGGCGGTATACCGGTTGCCGAACTTTAAAACAAAGATCAACCTGCTGGGCTATTTGTTTGAAAATGCAGGCATTCAGCGGGCCATTATTTTCTGCCGCACGAAAGGCGTGGCAGATAACGTATTTAAATTCCTGGAGCGGAAAGTGGTGGGGGCGAAGAATATCCGGGTTCTGCATGCGAATAAAGGGCAAAATACCCGGATCAATTCCATTGAAGACTTCAAATCGGGTGAAGTGCAGGTGCTGGTGGCTACAGATGTGGCAGCCCGTGGAATCGATGTCTCGGGCGTGAGCCACGTGATCAACTTTGATGTGCCGCTGATCTACGAAGACTACGTGCACCGGATCGGCCGCACCGGTCGTGCCCGGGCCGAAGGTGTGGCCTGGACCTTTATATTGAAGCACGAAGAATACCACTTTGCCAAAATAGAGGCGCTGATCCGTACGCAGGTTCCTGAGCTGGAACTTCCCCTGGGCGTGAAAATAGAAGAAACCCCGTTTGAAGAAAACCAGGAAATGCTCAAAGCCATCGATAAACAGCGCAAAAAAGATGACCCGACTTTCGGCGGTGCGTTCCATGAAAAGAAAGAAAGGGCAGTTACGCGGAAAGCCAAAGCGGCAAAGAAGAAAGGGCGGGCGAGAAAGTGAGAAAAGTTCCAGGTTGAGGGGGTGGCGGTTCCGGGTATACGGCGACCGGAATGAAGCACTAAAAACTATAAATGAGGAATTTCTTTTAACAAAAGAGATTTTTTATCTAATTTTGCAGCCCGAAAGAGAGTATTAAAAGTTTCTATCGAAAAATACCGGAGAAAAGTTCTCCAAAACATTAATATCTATTTAAATGGCTCGCGATTTAAAATTTACAAGAAACATTGGTATTGCGGCTCACATTGATGCCGGTAAGACCACAACTACTGAGCGTATCCTTTATTATTCAGGGGTTAACCACAAGCTGGGTGAAACTCACGAGGGTGGAGCTACTACCGACTGGATGGAACAGGAGCAGGAAAGAGGTATTACTATTACTTCTGCTGCCGTTACTGTGGGTTGGAAGTACAGAGACAATGATTACCATGTAAACATTATCGATACTCCAGGTCACGTAGACTTTACCGTGGAGGTAAACCGTTCGTTGAGAGTATTAGACGGTCTGGTGTTCTTATTCTCAGCCGTGGATGGTGTGGAGCCGCAATCAGAAACCAACTGGCGCCTGGCCAATAACTATAACGTGGCCCGTATCGGTTTCGTTAATAAAATGGACCGTTCAGGAGCTGATTTCTTAAACGTGGTTAACCAGGTGAAAGAAATGCTGGGTTCTTACGCCGTGCCTCTTCAATTGCCTATCGGCTCTGAAGAAAACTTCAAAGGCGTGGTAGACCTGATCAACAACCGGGGTATTGTATGGAATGAAGAAGATAAAGGAATGACCTTTACAGAAGTTCCTATTCCTGACGATATGCTGGAAGAAGTGGCTGAATGGAGAGAAAAGCTTCTTGAAGCAGTGGCTGAATACGATGAGTCGCTGATGGAAAAATACTTTGAAGATCCGAACTCTATTTCTGAAGATGAAATCCTGGCGGCCCTCCGGGCAGCGGTGATTGATATGAAGATCGTACCGATGATGTGTGGTTCTTCATTCAAAAACAAAGGGGTTCAGGCCATGCTGGATATGGTAATGGCATTGCTTCCTTCTCCGCTTGACCGGAAAGGGATTAAGGGTACCAACCCTAAAACCGACGAGGAAGTGGTGATCACGGCTGATCCGACTGCTCCTTTTGCAGCCCTTGGATTTAAGATTGCTACTGACCCGTACGTGGGCCGTCTTTGCTTTGTACGGTCATACCGCGGTATCCTGGAATCGGGCTCGTATGTATTGAACAACCGTTCAGGAAACAAAGAGCGTATTTCACGGATCTTCCAGATGCACGCCAACAAGCAGAACCAGATTGACCAGCTTTACGCCGGGGATATTGCTGCTGTAGTAGGTTTCAAAGATATCAAAACAGGGGATACCCTTACTGATGAGAAGCACCCGCTGGTGCTGGAATCAATGGTATTCCCTGATCCGGTTATCGGGTACGCCATTGAGCCTAAGAAAGCCGCTGACCAGGATAACTTCTCGAAAGCCATCGGTAAGCTGGTGGAAGAAGACCCGACCCTCCAGGTACATACAGATGAGGCTACCGGCCAGACCATCATGAGAGGTATGGGAGAGCTTCACCTCGAAATCATCATCGACCGGATGCGTCGTGAGTTCAAGGTAGAAGTTAACCAGGGTGCTCCGCAGGTGGCTTACAAAGAAACCTTCACCAAAACCATCGAGCACCGCGAGGTATATAAGAAACAAACCGGTGGTAAAGGTAAATTTGCCGATATCGTGTTTGAATTCGGTCCGCGTGATCCGGAAGCAGATACCAACGAAGTGAAGCCAGGTCTTCAGTTTGTGAACAACATTGTGGGTGGTGTGATTCCGAGAGAATTCATTCCTTCTATCCAGAAAGGTTTTGACGAAGCCATGAAGAACGGTCCTCTGGCCGGCTACCCGGTAGACTCCTTCAAAGTGAGATTGTTCCACGGTTCGTTCCACGATGTTGACTCCGATGCCTTCTCTTTTGAAATGGCAGCCCGTTTAGGATTTAAAGAAGCAGGTAAGCTGGCCGGCGCTAAACTTCTTGAGCCGATCATGGCGGTAGAAGTACTTTCACCGGATGAGTATACCGGTCCTATCACCGGTGACCTGAACAGGAGAAGAGGTATGATGAAAGGGATGGATACCCGTAACGGTGCCCAGGTAATCAAAGCCGATGTTCCACTTTCAGAACTGTTCGGTTATGTAACTGACCTGAGAACCATCACTTCAGGTAGAGCTACGGCTAACATGACCTTCTCTCACTATGATTTTGTTCCTCAGAACATAGCTGATGAAGTGATCAAGAAACAAAACTCATAATCCTTAGTGGGTTAGGATAGCTTATATAAGCGCCCCGGTTCGTAAGAGCCGGGGCGTGGTGTTTATGTGGGTGCCATGCTTCGCACCGATGGGTTACGATGCCCCTCCTCGATGGGCTGCGCCATATCCCGGCAGATCGTCCCTTATGCCTGCGTCTCTTCCTCGATGGGCTTTGCCACATCGTTAACGGATGACGCCCCTTCGGGGCTGGGGTGGGCGAGGGGGAATAACTGAGGGAAACAGAGGCTATGCCGTGGGGCCTAAGGTAGTAGTGGCTCCTCTATGCCCTGAAAGGGCATCATACTCTAAGCAGGGGCGGTGCCCCTGGCGGATAACGGTGGCACACCAGGGCTCCAAGCCCTGAAGGGGCGCAATACCCTATCGACTGGGAGCAGTCCGTCGGTAAGGGTGCAGCTGTTGTCCGCCACTAGGTGCGCCCGCCCCTTGGACTCAGCCCCCTCCTCCTGCTGCTCCTTCACCGCCTGCTTGTCCAACCACCGCCTCAGGGTTTTACTGTGCAACTTCAACACCCCGGTTTTCTCCCAACGACTTTTGCCGTTACGACTGCCGCCCATGCCGTCTTTTATTTTGATGTTTTTGTAGGCCATTGGATATTATTTTGTTCTGACTACTACAGTAGTGGCAGAGTAGAGGCTAATATTGAACTACTATATCTGAATATTCTATTCTACAACTACGAGCCTCGGCCGTTGTTAATGGATACAAAAAACCTTGGTAAATATCGCCTACTCTAACTTCTTGGTTTGGTATAATATCGTATTCATACCACATACCTACACTTTTCTTAATTACTCCGTCTTTCCAAAGGGTCACATTAAAATATATTTTCGTATTTTTTTTTGTGTCTTTATTCAAGACCCAAACATAAATATTGGGTGTGCAGACCTTTCATAGATTTCGTATTTATTAAATATTATTGTCTTCCCATAGTTTGAAAGGACTTCTCCCAATTCATCACAACCAGGCAAAATAAATAAATGGGCACAATGCGATACTAATACCTAAAAACGCTTGTTTAAATTTCCTTTTCATAGTTAATCTGTAATTTATGAGTATTTAATTTCTTTTACGCTGTTGAATAATTTGGCCGATTCCCTGAATGCTTTTTTGTAGTTCTTCTTGCCTTTGCCTACTTCTTTCCTCACTACGTCTATCAGACTCTTCTCTTCTTGCTTGCCGAGCCTTTGCTGCATCAGCAATTTCTTCAAAAGTGCGGTTATCTATCCGGTATCCTACAACGTTTTGGTCTCCGTTTTCCCAAGTGTAAACAATATAGATATCCCCAATGGCATTGCCGGACATTAATTCACCCCAAGTGAAATCGTTTGATTTTACAATGGCGGTTCCGCTTATAGATTCACTTAGATTTTTTGAATCAATATTTAATCGCTGCCTTAGCAGATCCCATTTTTTAGTAATAGTGCATACTTTCCAAAACTTCTATACAGATTCTTGTGAAGCTCCTACCGATATTATTTCAACTGAATATTCTCCATAATGAGAATCATTAAAAAAAGCTTGGTTTAGTTTTGTAATTCTAAGCGCTGAGGGAGATACAGATAATGTCCAATCGTGGGAGTCAAAAGCTACCACATTATATGCATAGTCTTTCCAATAACCGGCCTCATACCATTCAGACCAATCTGTCCAAGCACTCATTTCTCTATCGTAGTTTTTATAGCAAACTTTGGTTAAACTATACATTTTAAGTTGTGCCTTTGCATCATTAGCAAACAGTACCCCCAGAAATGCGAATAGAAATATTGATTTTTTCATAGCGTTTTTCAGATTAGCGTTTTTCAATTCAGGGTGTACTGTATAGATCCGTAAAATCGCTCACCGCACTCCATTTCATACTTTATGTTGTCAAATAGGGTTTTCGCTAAATCATTTCTATTCTTACCAAAAGGGCGGCCAGCTTCTGATACATTGATATACTGGGTTTTCCCATCTTTGTTAATTACTTTTACAGATGCCCGGCCTGAACGTTCTCCAACCTCAAAAACATTAAAACTAATGGAGCTCTTCATCTTTCCGCTATATCCCACCTTTGATTTGATTTCGCGTTCTAAGCTCTCTTCTACTTTTGAACGGCTCTCTCCCCTTATTCCTAATGTGTTTGGAATGTCGTGTACTACATTAATGTACTCTTCCTCCCCATCTGAATTCTCAATTCGCACGGAGGCAGTACCTCCGTATTGAGCTAAAAGATTAAGAGACAAAAAAAAGAATGTCATAAAAGAGAAAAAATGTTTCATAATTATAATCATTAATATATAATCCCTACTCTCCGTATTCAACCACTTTTTCGGAATAATCTATTCTATTTGTGAATTATATTTATACCGGAGAACCTTAAACCGTCCTGACTGTGTAACAATGATGCCTTTCGTTAACGGTATTTTCTTTTTATTAGTAATACTTGCTCCCGGTGAAAGTGTGGATAAGCGAGAAATGCAGGCTTTATTAGCCATGTACAGAAAAGTTCTCCATATTCTTTCCGAAGAGAATAATATTCCGCGGGCGGAAGAGCTCCATAATAGTTTTGCCTATGAAGAAGATAATTTGAACTTACTTGTCAAAAACTGTGTAAAGGCTCAGATTGAATCGTTTAAATCGAATTACTTTAACAGTAACTTTTACTTTTATGAAGCTTTAAAATATGCAGAAAAAGTAAGGTCAAATTACTTCCTGTTTGAGATTTATCATAACCTGGCTATTAATTTCAGACAACAGAACAAGGTTGATAAGGCCATCGAAAACTATAAAAAAGCTGCGGTGTATATACAAAAGGTAAATCGCCCGCAAGACCTGGCGCTTTTATACAATAACCTGGGCCTTGCGTTTTTTTACAATCATGATCTCGACTCTGCCGAAACCTATTTTAATAAGTCCTACAGGTTGTATTCCGATCTTGGAGTGAAAACAGGAATAGCGTATTTTCATGGGAATATGGCCGAAATTTCACTGGCCAGAGACCTCCCTGACCAGGCATTGCAGGAACTGAACAAATGCAATGAGGTATTATACGCTTACAATAATGCAGGTATTAATGCCCAGATAGACCTGAATTATGCCAAAGTTTACATTCATAAGGAAGACTGGGAGATGGCCCACACTTATTTATTAAAATCGCTCAGGCACGCGCTCAAAATAGAAAATAAAAAACTTCAGCACGAAATTCAATCTTTACTGACCTCTGCTAACCTGGCCTTAAATGATACGGAAGCGGCTTTCCAAAGCCAGTCTGAACTGTTGAAGCTGGAGAGGTTATTGAATGAGCAGGATCTGGAACTAAAGCTGCAATCGGCGAAATACGGGTATGAATTTGAACAACAGGTCGCTGCTAACCAGCTGCAGGAACTAAAATTACAAATTGAAAGGAAGAAAAATATCTTTCTGTTTATCGGGGTTTCACTTTTACTCCTGTTTATCTCGGGACTCTTTTATCTCTACCGAAAAATTATTCATAAAAATACACTGATTACCAGACAGAAAGAGGAGATTCAGGATATAAACACCAGGCTGGAGGTATTAAACAGCGACCTGGAAACGAAGGTACAGGAAAGAACGTATGCACTTAACAGCGCTAATATTCAGCTATCGCAGCTGAACGATGAGCTGGCAGATTCCATTTTAAAAGGTAAAACTATTGAGCGTACACGGTTAGCCTCTGTATTACACGATAATCTCGGAGGTATTTTTACGGCATTGCGATGGAATTTCATGGCATTGGACTTTGAGCGTATAGAGGGCCGGAACAAGGAAATCCTGCTAAAAGTAAAGGGGGGGATTGAAAACGGGTACTCTGAAGTAAGAAATATTTCACACGATCTGTTACCAAACGTAATTCTTGAAAACAGCCTTATTGATGCCTGCAAAAAGCTGGAAGAAACGCTTAACCTGAATGAAAAAATAGATTTTCAGATTCAGATTGACCCGGTATTCCGCTTTCCTAAAAATTCGGAATATGAAATCTACCTGGTCATTATGGAGCTCTGCACTAATGCCATTAAACATTCTGATGGAAACCGGATAAAAATTCATCTTGAGAAAAAAGGGAGGCGGCCTGTCCTGTATTATGAGGATAACGGCTCTTCATTTCCAGCTACAACAAGCACGAAAGGGATGGGCCTTCAGAATATTTCAAAAAGGTTAAAAACGGTAGGTGTCGCATTCTCAATCCAGGCCTGAAAAATCGTAACTATGCGGAGAAAAAGGATTCAGATAGAATTTTTCTATATCAAAACCGTTATGTTTAAGGCTTAGCAGGATCTCAGAGACACGACAGGCAGGCTTAGCTTCCATTAAGTGGATTATCTGGCGACATCTGTAGGAACCAAAACTCTCTGACGGGTCTTGCGGGTTTTCTCCAAACCCTATTCCGGGGCCGATCTTCAACAAAAAAAAGGGGGTCATATCCTCCATATAATGCGGAAACTTCAAAACCAGTTTCTTCAGAATAACCAGGAAATCGGGTATATCTTTTCGGTTAATATAAATTACAGCATTATCAGCCCTGGAAGTCTGAGAAGATAAGTGATGGATTTTTGCCTGGAAAAAGAATGAATTTTCGCCCAGGTGAATTCTGAAAAAATTCACCCAGTTTACAGCAAAGTGAGGTTTAACATTAAAATAAAACCTCACCAGTTCCTGCGGGAAGTGCTCTGAAAAATAATTCCCCCAAAAATGGAAAAATTGGGTGTCAAAAGTATAGGAAAGGCTTTTAAAGGTTACGTTCTGGCTGCACATATTATTCTCTCCTGGTTCCGCGGTAAGGAGGTAGTCTCCTGCTTTCAGAAATCTCCTGAAGTCATTTTTACTGGCAATCACAGATCCATCTTTATTTCTGTGCTCCAGGAAATACCCTATCTCATACTTTTCATAATCTTTAAAATGAGGTAATATCTGTATGAGTTGGTTTGGCCTTTTTTCTTCTGTCCTTTTAAGCCTGCAATATAAGGAATACGCATTCTCAAATGCATTTACCACCTCAGGCATCCGGAAGGTGGTGGTCTTATAGGTCTTCAGAAAATCTGTAACTGTATTCACACAAAGAACTTTTTATATATCCGGGGCCGTAGAATAAGGTCACGGGCAATACCCCGATAGTAATCATAATGATCGTATTTTGAACGGCCCATTTTACTCTCCAGGAGACGCTGTAAAATGGCCAGCCCCAGAAAGCTGATAAACCGGGATACGCCGGTTTTCCCTTCCTCAAATAAAGCATAAGCAAACTTCAGAAAAGCGAGCTGTTCTTCATTGAGTATAAAAAACCACGATGTACTTTTAAATTCTACCGTGTCCTGAAAAATAGTCAGGGCGGAGTTACTTAAAATTAAACTTGCAGATAAGTAAACCGTATCCCAAACTTCGTCACCCCATGTACTGAACTCCCAGTCAATCACTTTAAATGAAGCACCGTTAGTCAGAATGTTATCATATTTTAAATCGCCATGAACTAAGGTACTGAATCTGTATTGTCTTTTGAGCGTCTTAATTCTTGCAACAAGATCTCTGTCTATCTCATCAGGGAACTGACCGGAATGCATTTCCGACTCAAATATCCAGGGGTAGATTTTCCCCGGGTTTTCCAGGGGGTAGGCTCCTATAGACGCTTGCCATAAGGGTAAGAAACGCTCCAGGTTACTGCTTGTAAACGCCTTATCGTAGTCCTTTACATACTCCATAATTACTATGGGGAAGTAGCGGTCAGCATAAATAAACTTTGGGCTTATAAGTGATCCGGATAGTTTTTTTAAGAGCCGGGTTTCATTTTTAAACCCTGACAGGTTCTGCCGGTCATTAAATTTAAAATTTTTGATAAGCAATTCCTCATTGATACAAAAAATCTTATTTCTAAAGCTCTTAATTTCACGTATGGTTTTTACCGGGGTGTAAATTCCCGCTGACTGCAGATAATCAGGCAGATTAGCCTTACTTATTAACATTTCTCAGAAATGGTGAAGGGTTAGTCATATCCTCTGGAGTCGCATTTGCAGACAATAGCAGGTTGGAATACAGCTCAGAGTAGGCCAGGTGTATTGGTCTCGCAAAAAATGAAGGGAAAATCATGAATGACAGCGCCAGCTCATTGTAGGTATTATCAGGCTTGCTATCATTGTGTAAAGATGCGAGTCGACATATCCACTCATCCATGCAAATGGCCTTCTCTGTAATTAAGGGGTCAATTACTTTTGTTACAATGTAATTCCCGTAATTCCACTTTTTGTTTTGACTTACCTTGACCAAAACCGCTTCGTGATTATCCCACTCAAGTCCTCTGTCCGGCTTCATGACCCTTCGTCCGTAGGCAAAAATCTTGGTACACCGAAAAGACATCCCGCTTTTGTTTGAACGTGGGTCATTGATTATTTCGGAAACCTTTTGGGCCACGTCATAACAACTGGCAGATGGTTTTTCCGGGGTTATCCTTTTTATATCAAGGCGTTCTTGAATCACTTCTAATATTTCATCAAGAACGCCTTTACTCATTACGGGGAGCCTCTTTTCATCCTCCTTAATTAGTTCTTCTATTTTCAACCTGTTATTTTCCTCTAAAATATTCTTCGGATCCGGCGTCATATGACTGTGAAGTCTAAATCAGTGTCATCACCGGAAAATATGGGTTGGGTAGCCGGGCATGGTTTCTGAGTTATAGCCACATCCCAGGCATTTGCGGTTGCTGGTGCGGCCTTTCTAAAAACGATAAGACAGGTTCTTTGAGCCGCGGTATAGGTAACATCATTTTCTATTTTTGAAAGGGGGGACGTTACCTCCAGTTTTTCATAGGCTACAAACGTGCCCTTCTTTACCACATAATTGTGTCTACCCACTGATACCTCTAAATCGCCGTTTGCACGTTCTTCCAATAAGTGAGTTACCCAAACCTGGCATCCCGGGTACTTTTTTAAGAGCTCCAAAATTTCACTTTTCATTTTTTCTATTTTAAGGTTAAACATTCAAAAATCATTTATATCTCATCCACCACCCCGTTCTTCAGTCCCCACCTCACCAGTCCTACCGCCGAGCTTACCCCTATTTTCTTCATCAGGTTACGGCGGTGGGTATCTACTGTGGCCGGGCTGATGTTCAGGCGGGCGGCTATTGCTGTACTTTCCAGGTCTTCGGCTATCAGGCGGATGATCTCTATTTCGCGTTTGGTCAGCGACTGGATGTCCTGCACACGGGTTCTGCCGGTAGTCGAATTATTATCAAGTACTTCTACCAGCTTGCGAATCACCTTTTCCCCGAAGAATTTTTTACCGGAGGCCACTACCTGGATAGCCTTTATCAGCTCTGCTTTTTCGGCGCTCTTCATCACGAAACCGTCTACACCGGCCTGGATGCTTTCTTTAATAAAGGTGGCTTCCTCGTTCATGGTGAGCATAATGGCCTTTACCCGGGGGTATTTTTCCCTGAGCCGGGCCAGCAGCTCTACTCCGTTCATCACCGGCATGTGGTAATCAACCAGCACCACATCGGCTTCGTATTTCTCCAGGAAATCCAGCACCTGAACACCGTTTCGTACTATGCCCACCACTTCCACAGTACTCACTGAGCCCATCAGCAGTGATAGGCTGTCAGCTACCAGGGGGTGGTCATCGGCGATCAGGATTCGAATTTTGCTCATATTCAATTATAAATGTACATTATTTCTTCCAGACATTGACAGTACAAATATGAGCAGGGGAAACGGGTGAAAAAATACCGCCTGGGCGGTATTTTTAGAATTGTACAAAAATGAAGATTCCATGGCTATAGATAATTAAATGCCGCTCTCCTTTCGTTTAATAAAGAGAGTGGAGATGGAATTATTTACAATTGGCAATAGCGTATTCTGCGGTATAGATAATCAAATCCCTGGCGGCGTCATATTTGGCAGATGCTTTCAGGCTACTGAAATCTGCACCTTCTTCGGTGGTAGTTACCTGAGTGAGGCCATTTCGTTTGAAATTAAATTTCCCCCAATAGTATTTTCCGTCAGCATAGACCGTAACGTTATAATCCTTACCTTCCATAACGGCCAGGCTATCAAATTTCCCATTAAATAAAGAAAAACCAGTCCAATGTATCCAATGCTGGCCCTCAGTATGTTGCACCGTTATATCTACATTGGGTTTCAATTTAAGATTCTTGTTTTTGCATATGGCCGTCATGTCAAAATTTACGTATAAGGGTTTTATGGGGTCTGGGATTGTAATATTGATCTCATGGGGTTTGTTACTGGTAATTTTAGTACATGCGTCAAAAGTGGCTTCGCCTACCGGCTTCCCGGACTTCAGATCTCTTATCACCACCTTTATCTTCTCTCCCGGTGGTGTCCATGCATCTATGTAGTTATGTACGCCATCTGAAATTTCAAAATTTCTACTCCTGGAGATCAAACCTTTCGAATCATATAGTTCGGCATCATAATTTCCGGTATTGAATAGTGAATTTGACTTCACTCTTAAGGCCACATTTAGCTCGCATCTTTCATCATAAGGAATATAGTAACTGCATTGCCAATACCCTAACTGAGAAATCTCAAACCGGGCTACCCAATCGCCCTGGCTGTTTTTAGACACGGTTGCTGTACCTTCCTCTTTCCATTTATACGAAGGATAGGGCTCCTGACTCCAGACAGGCAGGGTGTTACCCTCTTTTAAAGCCTCGCCGGTCAAAGGATTCCGTAAATCAGGCGATACCGTCATGATTACTTCCAGGGGTTTCGAGATTTTTTTTACCTCCTTTCCCTGAGCCCACATTTCTACGGATATAGCACCCGCCGGTATAAAGCGTATTATATCATATGTTTTCCCGGATTTTAACAGTGCATCCACTCCATAAAGCTCGCCGTATTCATATACTCCTATCTGTGTATTTACATTGGAGGTGGCTATGGTATTGCCATTGGCATCCATTACCTGGGTACCCGGCTTAAATGCTACCGATCCCCTTTCTGCATCGGCCCGGGTGAGGTTTGAATCATACCACCTTGCGCCCCTGGCAGGGCTTCCGTTTAAAAGGCTGATCTTACCTCCGGAGACGGGAACACTGGCTTCTGCTGTAATTATTCCCTGGGGTGGTTCTTTGATATTCACCATGGGTATCACTATCCGGACAGGGCCCGGGCTCATAAGCGTATAGGTCTCGCGGGCAGTAAGATAACCGGAGGCCGTGGCCTCCACCGTAAACTTCACCGGGGCTGATTGCGTTGGAACCAGCTCTTTGGCCAGTTTTAAGATCAGGGTATTGCCGGTCACCTTATAGTCTTTTCCACCGGTATTGTTTAATATGTACGCTGCCTTATCGCTTGTAATCTTTACGGTAAGACCTTCGGGCATCGTTGTACTTTCGGGGTTAGCATCTGTAAACTGAAAGAAAACCGGGGAGCTAACCTCTCTTTCGCTCACCACCAGGTTCACTCCCTCAAAAGGATTGATCTCTTTGCACCTACCAGTGATCAGCACAAGAACCAGTGATGCGATATAAATGGTAATGTTTTTCATTGATATAAAAAGTTTAATCCAGTCGTACATTGATCTTAAGGTTTACAATGGGCCAGTATTTCCAGTCTTTGGTATTGTTTTCTATGGTGGAAGCTTCTTCCGACATGCTCACCAGGCGTTCGGTGCCGGTAAGGGTGATTTTGGGTGAGGCCATAAAAAAGGAACCCAGTTCCACGCCTACCCCTATGCGCCTTTTGGGCACCGTACGGCCTAATCCCAGGGCTGCAAAAGGAGCAACCGTACCTGAATAATCCATGATGTAATTGATTTCTCCCACTTCATCCGGGGTATAGATTTCTCCGTTTACTTCATAGTTTTCGGTGGCACGGAAAAGCAAATCCGCTTTGCCCCGGGTGATATAGGCCGCTCCTCCCACTATTTTAAAAATGCCGGAAGGTGTAAACACCAGCGACAGCGCCGGCACAGACATTTTCACAGCGCCGTTCATATTCAGCTTTTGTTCAGACACGGTGAGCAGGAAGTCGGGCTTATACTGAAGATAGCTATAGCTCAGCCGGGCAGTTAAGCGGGGTTTAAATGCATAATTCAGCTCCAGGCCAGGGAGGGTGCCCAGGTTCAGGCTTAAGCCGAACCTGCCCGGTACGGCCAGGCTGTCCTGCGCCCGGAGCGCAGGCAGGCTCCCCAGCATTAAAAAAATAAATAGAATTCTGATTTTCATACAAATGGTTTTTTTTAAGTACGTGTATAATCTTTCAGGGGAAGGCCAGGCTGGCTTTACGCAAATTTTTCATGCGGGCCGGGTGCCGTATTCGGGGCAGAATCAGGGGAGTCATAGTTTATTTCAGGGGCTAAGGGTTTATTTTCTGCAAACTTAAGGTCATTCGATGACCCTCGAAATACCGTCCGGGCGGTATTTTTCCTTCGAAAATGAATATGCCTTGTTATGTAGACGGTACGAATCCTCCAGGTGGAGCTATCCCAAAGCTTTATCCGCCGGCTTTTGAAAAAAACAGGCTCGAAAACAGCTGAAAGCAGCTCATATGGAAACCACTCCCGGAGAATAAACGGCATCTGAGATTCCATGCATTAAGCCAATGTTAAATTATTCCTTTCATTCTTAACATAAACAAAATATTCAGAACGATCCGCTTAAAATTCAGTTAACACACCGGGACTAGTTTTGCGGAGAATTTCAGAATATCAAATATGTATAAGAACATTTCATGCTGTTTATTTATTTTACTTACAGCACTTTGTGCACAGGCCCAGACGGGCTCGGTCACGGGTATTATTACTGATGCGCAGTCGCAGGAAACCCTCATCGGCGTAACCATACGGGTAGAAGGCGCCGGTAAAGGAGCCGCCACGGACGTGGAGGGGAAATTCAGGCTGAGCGAGCTGGCCGCCGGTACCCATACCTTAACCGTTTCTTACGTAGGGTACAAATCACTGAAAGTTGAAGATGTAAAAATAGAGACCGGGAAAACCACCGAGCTGAGCATTGCGCTGCAGGCTAACTTCGGCCTGCTGGAAGAGGTGGTGGTAACGGCCCGTGTGGACAAAGGCAGCAGCCTGGCCCTGATCAACGACCGCAAGCTCACCTCGCTGGTGCTTCAGAAAGTAGGTGCGGAAGAGCTGAACCTGAAAGGGATCGGCAACGTGGGTGAAGGCCTGAAAAAAGTGGTAGGTGTGGCTATGGTGGGCGATAAATCGCTTTTTGTACGGGGGTTGGGTGACCGTTACAACAATGCTACATTAAACGGCCTGCCCATTCCGTCTACCAACCCGGATGTGAAACTAATCCCGCTGGATATATTCCCTACTTCTATAGTCAAGAACATAGAAGTGCTCAAATCGTATAACCCGGTATATTACGGCGATTTTTCAGGCGGAACCATTGACATTGTCACCCGCGATTACCCTGAAAAAGGCTTTAACCGGCTTTCCCTGTCGGCCGGCTACAACTCCCTTTCCACTGGCAAAGAATTCCTGGGCCGGAAAAGAGGGTTTTCAGACCTGCTGGGCTTCTCCAGGAACGGGCGCAGCATGCCTGAGCTGGTGGCCAATAGCGGAGCCTATGATTCGTACTACAACGAAAACCAGGATCCGGGCTTTAAAGCACCGTTTGCACCCCATGCTTATACGGCCCCGGTGAATACGGGGATTTCGTTCTCGTCGGGAAACCGCTACCTGCTGAACAATAACCGTACTTTCGGCTACTTGCTTACGGTGAACAACAGCAACGAATACACCTATCAACCGGGGAAATCGGCCTGGTTCAACGCCCAGCAGGATGCCATTTATGATTTTACCACGGAAGATTACTTCTACAAGACCAATACTTCGGCCCTTTTGAGCCTGTACCTGAAGGCAAGCCCCAGGACCAACATGTCGGTTACCGGGCTTTATGTAAACGACTCGCGCGACGGCGTGCAGGATAACTACGGTGAAAACTGGGACCTGGGACCCATTTACGGCCGCAGAAACACGCTGATCCAGAATACGCTTGCTACCGGTCAGGTGAGTGTTAATCACCGGCTGAGTGACATCTGGACCTTCTCGGGGTCAGCCGGGTATACCAAAACAGACGGGAGCATTCCGGACAGGGCCCAGATCATGGTGGAATCAGCCGGTGGAGAAGTGCCCCATTACCAGTTCTCACCTAACGGCATTACCGATATCAACCGTTTTTTTGCTGATCTTAACGATCACGATATGGCCACCCATCTCAACTCCCTTGTAAAGCCGGGCGGCCTCTTTAACGAGATTCATTTCGGGTTTGACGCGCGGTACAAAAAGCGGAAATTTGATGCCCGCCAGATTGATGCCGACGTGAAAAGCATCCGTACGGTCTTCACCCTTGACGAGCTTGATGAGGTGCTGTCTCCGTCAAAGCTGGGTCAGGGCAATGCCTCTACCTGGAGGTACAAGGAAGTGCCGAATGAGCAGAACCGTTACCGTTCGGAAATGCAGATCTATGCTCCGTATGTCAGCGCTAACCTGGTGTGGAGTGAAAAATGGAACCTGACTGCCGGTCTTCGCTTTGAAAAATCTGTCCAGAGCACCGACTACAAGCTGGACCGCGACGTGGTGACGGCACCTTACCGGAATAACACCATTACGGGGAACGACCTGCTGCCCAGTGTAACCTTAAAATATGCCGTTACCCCCAATTCCAACCTGATCCTGGCCGGAAGTAAGACCATTTCCCGCCCGTTGTTTACCGAAGCGGCGCCTTTCCGGTACAACGAGTCGGCCGGTACGGCCCAGCGCCAGGGTAACCAATACCTGAAAAACGGCTCGAACTATAACGTTGACCTGCGGTATGACCTCTTCCCGAACGCGGGCGAGATCATTTCCTTCTCGCTGTTCGGCAAACGCCTGAAAGACCCTATTGAACTGGTGCGCCTGAACGGCTCTGAGCCCATGTTCTCGTATGTGAACTCAGACCGGGCTGTGGTAGCCGGTATCGAGGCCGAAGTGAACAAGAACCTCGGCAGCCTGCTGGGTACAACGGCGTTGCGGGACTTCTCGGTGGGTCTGAACGGCTCATACCTCTATTCGCAGGTAACCTTTGACCCCGACAAGCTGGATAAAAAAGGAGTACCTTTTTACCCTACTCACTTCAAGAGACCGCTCTTCGGTGCTTCGCCCTACCTGGTTAATGCTGATCTTATGTACCGGGCCGCCTGGTCAGAAAAAAGCGCTACCAGCTTCAGCTTAACCTATAATGTTTTCGGGAAGCGCCTGTTTATTGCCGGGGCTCAGGGTACCGGCGATATCTACGAAATGCCGGTAAATACCCTGAATTTCAATATCAATCATACCCTTTCGCGGAGTGTGGAGTTTAAGCTGGGCTTAAATAACCTGCTGAACCCCGCAATGGTGTACAACCAGGAATTTGACACCAATGACCTGGAGTACATGAATATCCGGAAGGGTGTTTCGGTGAATGCAACATTAACTTATTCATTTTAATCGGGAATTAATTAAAACTAAATTTTATGAAACGTAAGAATCTGAGAGGACTGACATTATCTGTTTTGGCAATGATCTCATTCATGGCCTGTGAGAAAGATGATAACGGTGAAAACACAGTGGGCAGAGAAGGTGAGTTACCCAACGGTACAGAAATAGTGGGCGATATTACGAAAAACACCATCCTTGCCAAAGGCAACACGTATACGCTTCGCGGCGGGGTTCACGTGAGCAACGGCGCCACATTAACCATTGAAGAAGGAGTTACCGTAAAAGCAGTGACCAACACCAAAACCGACTACACCAACACGGCCTACCTGCTGGTAGAACCGGGTTCAAAAATACAGGCTGTAGGTACGGCTACTGCACCTATCGTGTTTACATCCAATGCGGCCAGCCCGGCTCCGCAAGACTGGGGCGGGATCATCGTTTGCGGTAAGGCACCTATTAACCCGCAGGGAGGTACAGCCCCTTCAGAAATGGGTACCGGTGTGGTGTATGGCGGCACCGTGGCCAATGATAACTCCGGAACGTTAAAGTATATACGGGTGGAGTATACCGGTAAAAAGCAAAGCGACTCCAAAGAGCATAACGGCTTTACATTTGAAGGAGTAGGCAGCGGCACCACGCTTGAATACCTGGCGGTATACAAGGGTGCAGATGACGGAATCGAGTTTTTCGGAGGTACCGTTAACCTGAAATATGCTTTTGTGAACGGTGCGCAGGATGACCTGTTCGACTGGACCTACGGATGGTCAGGCAATGCCCAGTACTTGGTAGGTATCCAGGGAAATGACGTAGCCGACAGGGGTATGGAAGCCGATAACAACGGTGACAATAACAGCTTATCGCCGCTTTCATCACCTACTATCTCTAACGTTACCCTGGTAGGTTCAAGAGAAGCTAAAACCAATGATAACCCGGATGCCGCCACAGATGCAGATAAAGGGAAGACCCTCGGGCTGAAGCTTCGTGCCGGTACCGGTGGTAAGCTGTATAATTTTGTGGTTTACGGTTTTAACAACGGAGTGAACGTAGAGCACGATATAACCATAAGCAATGCGCTGGACGGAAAGCTGATCTTTGCCAACTCAGATCTATACGGGCCAAATCCGTTTAAATCTTCCCTGGGTACCCTGGTTCAGAGCGCGTTCTTCAAGACGGCAGTTACTGTAAGCGCAGATGATAAGCCTTCGTATATGAACGGGTATATCGGTACCAATACCACCGGCGCGGTTAACCCGTCTACCCTGGGTGCATTCTTCACCGGCGGAAACTTCAAAGGTGCTGTGGAAACCGGGAATAACTGGGTAGCACAAGGTACCTGGGCAAGATTTCAGTAAGACATAAAATGATCCATAAAAAAGGGGCGAAAGCCCTTTTTTTATTGTCCTATCTTCCACGCTTCCACCGTATTTCCGAAGAAAGTAGGAATGTACAGAATGCCTTTAACAGGATCAATACCGATATCTGCCGTTCTGAATTTATTGGTCTGGTGCGTTTCGCGCAGGGTATTCCGGTTATTCCGGGCATCGATATGGTAGACATATCCTGACCAGGCAGTCACAAAAAAACCGTCTTTGTACGGTTCTACCCCGTCGCCCCCGTTTTCCAGCTGACAGATTATTCTTTGGGCTCCGGTTTCGGGCGAGTATTCGATAAATGCATTATTCCCGGTAACATACAGCTTGTTGTTATGCCATTTCACCCCGTTTACTCCGGCCAGGTTTTCCAGGTAAACTTCCGACTTCCCGTTTTTATACTTCAGCACTTTCCCGGTACGGGAGTCTGACACATAAACGGTGCCCTGGGGGTCTGCCGTTACATCATTCAGGCCTTCGGCACCGTCCAGCCTGTCTTTTTTCAGCACCTTGCCGCTTCGGGCATCCACCGATACCAATTCGTTAATATCGGCCACATACAGGGTACTCCCCACCAGGGCCATGCCTTTGGGGGCATTCAACCCTGTTACCCACCGGGCATTGGTAATCTTGCCATCGGTATTGAGCAAGGCTACGCCGCCTTTTCCGTCTGCTTCCCAGGGACCGCCGTCTATCAGGCTGACGTAAAGTTGCTTACCGGCAAAGAGTACACTTTCCGGGGTAGCCAGTGTGCTATCCGTTTGCCATAGCTTAGAGAGCGTTTGGGCCTGGGCTACAGACATACCCAAAGCCAGTACAGTTGTCAGTAAACGTTTCATAGTATTGATTTTCTACAGTAAAGTAAGAACTTTTTTGCTGAATAACAAATATATGCCGGCCATAAACCAGGGTATGTTTTCCTCTTCGGGTGTAACTTACCGGTTAAGCCGCCGGAGGTGTTGCCTGACATAGAGGCCTGAGGGGCTGAGATTGCTTTTCTTCCAGCTCCCGTTTACCGGGGCCCCCGGCTTAAGCAGGGCCGTAGTTTCCTTTTTATCCGTCAGGTTCCAGTTAACCCAGCTCAGCTGGTGCTTTTCCATCCAGGTCATCCATGCTTTGTTTTTCTCCGGGTCAAATGCACCGTCACCGTTGGCTTCACCTACACCCCATTCGGTGACAAATACGGGCAGGCCTGCTTCAATGGCTGTGGTGGCCCGGTTCCTGAGGTTTTCCTGGTGATGTGGCTCACTGGCATAGAAATGGAAAGAGTAGGCTATGTTATCAAAGCCGGTCAGCCGGTCTTTGGCTACGATATCAATATCCTGATCCCAGGAAGATGATCCCACCACAATGAGGTTCCCGGGATCATTTTTCCGGATTACCGGGATGAGACGCTCCGCATAGGCTTTAACGATTTTCCAGTCTATGCGTTCGGGCTCGTTCCATATTTCATAAATGATGAGCGGAGAAGAAGCATACCTGGCTGAAAAACGGTCAAAAAAAGTCATTGCCTCTTTTACGTTTTTGTCGGCATGATGATCGTGCCAGTCCATAATCACGTAAATGCCACGTTCCAGGGCCCGGTCTATAACGGGCGTGATCCGGTTCCACTGAAGCTCCGGATCGCGGAGGTAACCGTCTGCAGGTTCAACGGCCATAGACACCCGGATAACATTGCATTTAAAGGCATCTGCCAGCTCGTCTACGATGGCCGGGTTATAGTACTTTGCCCCGCCCCAGATGCTCCACGAAAAGCTGATGCCCCTGAGCCGGGCCGGTTGCCCGTTTTCAAAATAAACGTTTCCTTCCCCGGCCACCAGCCGGCTATGCTGGGCCTGAGCAGGCAGAAAAAGGCAGAGCAGGGAGAAAATCAGCAGCAGGAAAAAACCTGCGGGCATGTGCTTATCGTCTCCTGTGGGTTTCAAATAATTTGCCATAAACATTTCATTGATATGAACAAAGTTAAATGTTTTAGCTTATAAATAGTGTTTTTTATATAAATAATATGATGAAACAAAGACAGCTGTAAATTAATTGGCAATTGATCGCAAAAAAAATGCTACGGAGAACCGTAGCATTGGAGTATCTTTATTGTAAGAAGATGCTTACGAATACGAATTCAGCATCACTGGCATTACCAGCATCAGGATGTCTTCGTGCTCCTGCTTGGAGGTAGGAACGATCAGTCCGGCGCGGTTAGGTTGTGAAAGCTCCATCATTACAGTAGATGACGACAGGTTGCTGAGCATTTCGGAAAGGAATTTGGCATTAAACCCGATTTCCAGCAATTCTCCGTCAAACTCACAGGCGATCTTCTCCACCGCTTCGTTGGAGTAGTCCAGGTCTTCTGCTGAAATGGTCAGCTCGGCAGGCTCTATTTTCAGACGAATCTGGTGAGTGGTCTTGTTGGAGAAAATAGAGATCCTTTTCAGGGTAGCCAGGAAAGTAGCCCGCTCCACGATCAGCTTATACGGGTTGGCTTTCGGTATTACATTGTCGTAATCCGGGTAACGCTCATCGATCAGGCGGCAGATCAGCCGGATATTCCCGAAGCTGAAAAACGCATTGGAGCTGCTGAACTCCGTTACAACCGGCACCACCTCAGAGGGTAATGAGCTCTTGATAAGGTTAAGCGCCTTCCGGGGAAGGATCAGGCGGTTTTCGGTGGTCGACTGGATATCCGATCTTTTGTACCGGATCAGGCGATGACCGTCAGTAGCGACAAATGTGGCACCGTCGGTCTGAATATCGATAAATACGCCGGTCATGGCCGGGCGCAGGTCGTCGGTGCTGGTGGCAAAAATGGTATTGTTAATGGCTGCAGCCAGCACATCTGAGTTCAGCTCAATATTGAAGTTCCGGTTAACCTGGGGAGGTTTCGGAAAATCCAGCGGGTTTTCTCCGGCAATTTTGAAACGGCCTGTGGAAGTAACGATCTCAAGGCCGAACGTATCGGTGTTAATATTGACCGTAATGGGTTGCTCGGGCAGGCTTTTGAGCGTATCCATAAAAAGCCGGGCCGGTATGGCAATGGATGCGGAATCGGTAGAGGTCACTTCCAGTTCAGCTACCATCACCGTCTGCATATCAGAAGCCGTTACCGTGAGCTTACTTTTGTCAAGTTCAAAAAGGAAATTCTCTAAAATAGGAACGATAGGATTGGGCGCAATTACCCCGCTTATATAGGAAAGGTTTCTTAAGAGTTCTGTACTTGAAACAATAAACTTCATTTTCTTAGATGATAATGTGATCTTGAAAGAGAATCAGCAAAAATAGTAAAATCCTTTGATTTTGTATGTCTTGGTATTCATAATTATTGCGGGATGGAGAATTCTCCCCTCTGTGCGGGCCGGTGATGAATTGCTTCCGGCTTCTCCTGTCAGAAAGGAGCAGCGCCGGTAGGAAAGACAGGCATTTTTGATATAGATTTTACACGAAAACGGGTAATAATCCGGTTTCAATAATCTATCTTTAGGCTCTAAAAAAAGAATATATGCGTATTATTTCTGTAGTTTTACTGGCAATGATTGCCCATTTATCTATGGCTCAGAGTAAAGTAGTGGCCCACCGCGGAGCCTGGAAAAACACGGGCGCCCCTCAGAATTCGCTGGAATCGCTGAAGCATGCTTTTGAAATGAAGTGTGGCGGATCAGAATTTGATATCAACAGGACGCTCGACGGCAAGCTGGTCATCAATCACGATGCAGATTACGCCGGCTTGCGCATTGAAGAGCACACCTATGCCGACCTGAACAAGACCAAGCTGAAAAACGGAGAAGACCTGCCCCTGCTGGAGAGCTTTCTGAAGCTGGCAAAGAAATACCCCAACACGTTGCTTTTTGCGGAAATAAAAGTGGCCCCTTCAGGCGCTGCAGCCTCAGAGAAAGCAGCAGAGGAGACCTGGAAAATGGTAAAGAAATATAAATTGCTGAAACACACGGTTTTCATCAGCTTCAGCTACGAAGCAAGCCTGAAGCTGGTGGCACTGGATAAAAAAGCCAGGGTACAATACCTAACCGGCGACAAATCACCGGATGTGCTGAAAGCTGCCGGCATACCCGGCCTGGATTACCATTTTTCTGTTTTTGAGAAAAACCCCGACTGGCTGAAAAAAGCGAAATCACTGGGATTAAGCACCAATGCCTGGACGGTGAACAAGCAGGAGGTGATGGAAAGCCTGTTAAAGCAGGGAATCGATTACCTGACCACCGATGAGCCCGAAATGGCCATGGGCTTATAAGGACCGGCCCTGCAGGAACACGCCTTGAGACGGTTCCTGCAGGGCAAAGGCTCAAAGCGCCAGCATATCTACAAACCGGTTGACATCCAGCTGGATCAGCCGGTCGTATTCCAGGGTATTTTCCAGCACGGTTCTCTGTTGCTTTTCAGAGAAAATACGGGCCAGGTTGATTTTGTATTTCTTTATCAATTCCGGGATGCCCTCTTCTCTTCTCCGCTTATGGCCGATAGGGTATTCCACGATCACCTCATCTAAAACCGTTCCGTCATTTAACGTTACAGTGAGCGCATTGGCAATGGAGCGTTTTTCCGGATCATGATAATCTTTTGTAAACCGGGGATCTTCCACGCATTCCATTGTATCGCGAAGGATATCGATCCGGGGATCGGCCGCTATCCTGTCTTCGTAATCGGCTGCGGTCAGTCTTCCGTAAATCAACGGTACGGCCACCATATACTGGATGCAGTGATCGCGGTCGGCCGGGTTATTCAGCGGGCCTTTCTTGTCAATGATACGGATAGCCGCTTCATGGGTACGGATGGTGATTTTCCGGATATCTTCTGCGGTTTTTCCCGATTCTTTCAACCGGTGGTGTAAGGTCATGGCGGCTTCTACGGCGGTCTGGGAGTGGAACTCCGCAGGGAAAGAAATCTTGAACAGCACGTTTTCCATGACATAAGAGCCGTAATCCCGCTGGAACCGGAATTCATTTCCCTTGAAAGAGACATCGTAAAAGCCCCAGGTTCTGGCGGTCAGCACGGAAGGGTAACCCATTTCGCCGGTTTGGGCGATCAATGCCAGGCGAACGGCCCGCGAGGTGGCATCACCGGCTGCCCACGACTTACGGCTGCCGGTATTCGGAGCGTGACGATACGTTCGTAACGATTGCCCGTCTACAAAGGCCAATGAAATGGCATTCACCAGCTCGTCGCGGCTCAGGCCGATCAGCTTGCCCACTACGGCGGTAGACGCCAGCTTTACCAGCAATACGTGGTCAAGACCGACTTTGTTAAACGAATTTTCCAGGGCAATAACTCCCTGGATCTCGTGCGCCATGATCATGGCCTCCAGCACCTGCTTCATTTTTAAAGGGGCTTTCCCTTCGGCAATGTGTGTTCTCGAAAGCCAGTCGGCCGTGGCCAGGATACCGCCCAGGTTATCCGAGGGGTGACCCCATTCGGCGGCCAGCCAGGTATCATTAAAATCCAGCCAGCGAATGATTGCCCCGATATTGAAGGCGGCCTGTACGGGGTCGAGCTGGTAGGGTGTGCCCGGCACTTTGGCGCCGTTGGGAACAATCGTACCTTTTACCACAGGCCCCAGCAGCTTGGTGCAGGCAGGATAGGTCAATGCCTCCAGTCCGCAACCGATTGTATCCAGGAGACAGTAGTGAGCCGTTTTCCAGGCTAAATCGTTCGTAATTTCATACTTTAATACATAATCGGCAATATCCGTTAATACCTGGTCCGGCTGCGGCCGTTGATTTGAAATATAACTCATTTATAGATATTTTTTAATTGACAATTGACAGTTGACAATTGACAATTTGGGTTATGATTTGACTTTTGAAGTTTTAATTATGGCAGTTAATAATCGTAATAGTTGTTTGAGGTCAGATGAGACTGAAGCGAATTCTTTTTCACTCAAATAAGCAGACATGTGTAAAAGTTCCAACCAATATTCTGCTTCATTTGCTTCTTTTAAGCTGATAGAGAGCTTATGAATAAAGTCTTTTTTGCTTTCAGCCTGTTCAGCTTCTCTTACTAATGCACCGATAGCGGTACCACAACGAATCAGCTGTTTACTTATTACAAATTCTCTTTTTTCATCCATCAGATGCTTGGAGAGTTTTACTATTCTCAACGCAAATTCAAATGATTTCTCTCTGATAGCATTCTCCTTCATTGTCAATTGTCCATTGTCAATTTATTCATCGCTTTTCTACAGGTACAAATTCCCTGTTTTCCGGCCCGGTATAATTAGCGCTGGGACGGATGATCTTACCATCCTGTCTTTGCTCAATGATATGCGCGCTCCAGCCTGTAACCCTGGAAACAACAAATAACGGCGTGAACATCAGGGTAGGTACACCCATCAGATGATAGGATACGGCCGAGAACCAATCGAGGTTCGGGAACATTTTCTTTTCTGCCCACATAACGGTTTCCAGTCTTTCGGCAATATCGTACAGAAGCATATCACCGGCCTCTTCCGACAGCTCCCGGGCCACTTTTTTAATGACCACGTTCCGCGGGTCGGAAATGGTATAAACAGGATGCCCGAAACCGATGATCACCTCTTTGTTTTCCAGGCGTCTGCGGATATCCTGCTCTGCCTCATCGGGCGAATGATAACGGCTCTGGATATCGAAGGCCACCTCATTGGCGCCGCCGTGCTTGGGGCCTCTCAAGGCACCAATAGCCCCGGTGACAGATGAATATATATCAGAACCCGTGCCCGCAATGACCCGGCTTGTAAACGTGGAAGCATTGAATTCGTGCTCCGCATACAGGTTCAGGGAGATCTGCATGGCTTTTACCCACTCGTCAGAAGGTTTTTGGCCGTGCAAGAGGTGCAGAAAATGCCCGCCTATGGTATCATCGTCGGTTTCCACCTCTATTTCTTTCCCGTTATGCGAATAATGATACCAATACAGCAGGGCCGAGCTGAATGAGGCCAGCAGCTTGTCGGCTATATCCCGGGCTCCTGCGGCGCTATGGTCGTCTTTTTCCGGCAGTAAAGTGCCGAGCACCGAAGCGGCCGTTCGCAGCACGTCCATGGGGTGAGCGGCGGCCGGCAGGTTTTTCAAAACATTTTTTAAGGC
The DNA here is from genome assembly GCF_040829825.2 of Leadbetterella sp. DM7. NCBI lineage: Bacteria > Pseudomonadati > Bacteroidota > Cytophagia > Cytophagales > Leadbetterellaceae > Leadbetterella > Leadbetterella sp. DM7. The sequence goes on from NZ_JBFOLH020000008.1 coordinate 134,045, forward strand.
CAGCGGTAAACCTCTCAATCCTTTCAGCCTGGCGGTATAGCTTCTCAGCTGAGCCGCTGTGGGCAGAGCGCCGTGGATCAGTAGATAAGCCGTTTCTTCAAACCGGGCTTTTTCGGCCAGATCCAGGATGTTATACCCCCGGTAATGGAGGTCATTGCCGCTTTTGCCGACACTGCAAAGCGCCGTATTGCCTGCGGTCACCCCTGAAAGCGCTACGCTTTTCTTGGGTTTGAATGTTACTTCGTTATCCGACATCTTTATTCTTTTTAAAGAGGTTATCCAGTTTTTGTTCGTAGTCGTGGTAGCCGATGCTTTTATAGAGCTCCTCACGTGTTTGCATGATATCTACTACATGGGCCTGTGTACCGTCTTTCCGGATATGCTCGTAAACGGTATACGCCGCTTTGTTGGCTGCACGGAATGCCGAGAGCGGGTACAGGACCAATCCTACGCCGGCCGCTTTCAGCTCGTCTACCGTATACATTTTAATCATCCCGAATTCGGTAATATTGGCCAGTACGGGGATGCCCGTTGCCTCCACAAATTTCGGGTAAAGGCTCAGGTCATTCACGGCCTCGGCAAAAATGAAGTCGGCCCCGGCCTCTTTATAGGCAGCGGCCCTTTCCAGCGTTTTTTCAAGGCCTTCACCGGCAAAGGCATCGGTTCTGGCCCCGATAACAAAATTTTCATCCGTGCGGGCATCGGTAGCGGCCTTCAGCCGGTCGGTCATTTCTTCCAGGCTCACCACTTCCTTTCCCGGGCGGTGTCCGCACCGTTTTGCACCCACCTGGTCTTCGATGTGCAGGGCCGCAGCACCTGCCTTGATCAGTGACTTTACGGTACGAGCCACGTTGAATGCAGAAGGGCCGAAGCCGGTGTCTACATCCACCAGCAAAGGCAGGTCGCATACGTTGGTAATGCGTTGAATATCGATCAGCACATCTTCCAGGGTAGTGATCCCCAGGTCAGGAATTCCCAGTGAGCCGGCCGCCACACCGCCTCCCGACAAATAAATGGCGTTAAAGCCGGCCTGTTGCGCCAGCAAGGCGTGGTTGGCATTGATGGCTCCGACAATCTGGAGGGGATTTTCTTCCTGCATAGCCTGCCGGAACCGTAGGCCGGGAGACCGTAAACCTGTGCTTGTACCCATTTTCTGTTGCTTTTTATATCCTAACGCGCCAATGCTGCACGCAATTTGTATTCAGCTGTTTTCCCGTCGCTCCTGCACCGTTACAGTTTTTTGAGCGGGTTCTCAAAGATAGTTAAAAAATGGATGGAGGCAAGGTGAGGGGTGGAATGTGTGAGGTGATGAAAAAATTTGTGGGGTTTTGGTGGCTCCTGCATTTGCGGTTTTTTTTTAATAAGTGATGGAGAATCCATTTGGCAGGAATACGCTATTCGGTATCGGCAACATAGGTATTGTAAAATTTACCGTCAGCTGACTGCATTTTTAGTTGGTTACAATTTGTAACCGACTTATTCCCTTTTGAGGTCAGTTAATTTCGGAAAGTTATATTTGGTTTAACCACATAGATACATAGTTTTATTGACCAGGTAGAGTCCTGAAATATTCATTGACAAAGGTTTTTGTCCCTAGCTCCACCGATTATTTCATAGGTGAGGTTGTCCAGGTATTTTTTAGTGATCATAATCTATGTATTTATGTGGTTAAATTATTGCATTCGAATGTTCTACCGGTACCATGTAGAATTGTTTTTACCACATAGATAAATAGTTTTATTGACTAGGTAGAATCCTGAAATATTCATTGACAAAGGTTTTTTGTCCCTAGCTCCACCGATTATTTCATAGGTGAGGTCGTCCAGGTATTTTTTAGTGATCATAATCTATGTATCTATGTGGTTAAATTATTGCATTTAAATGTTCTACCGGCACCATGTAGAATTGTTTTTACCACATAGATACATAGTTTTATTGACCAGGTAGAGTCCTGAAATATTCATTGACAAAGGTTTTTTGTCCCTAGCTCCACCGATTATTTCATAGGTGAGGTTGTCCAGGTATTTTTTAGTGATCATAATCTATGTATCTATGTGGTTAAATTATTGTATTTAAATGTTTTACCGGCACCATGTAGACTTGTTTTTACCACATAGATACATAGTTTTATTGACCATGTAGAGTCCTGAAATATTCATTGACAAAGGTTTTTGTCCCTAGCTCCACCGATTATTTCATAGGTGAGGTTGTCCAGGTATTTTTTAGTTACCATGATCTATGTATCTATGTGGTTAAATCATCCCGCACAGTTCTCCCGATCCGGGCTTTGTTACTGAGTCGCCTCCTTCTGGGTTTAGTCAATCTCTGAAAGTTATAATTTCTTTAACCACATAGATACATAGTATTATTGACCGGGCAGAGTTCTGAAATATTCATTGACAAAGGTTCTCTGCCCTTCTTTAAATAGGTTAAAGCAGTTGAAGTTGATAAGTATGCCCTTTGGACATCGCAGTAGTTTCATATAGCTGAGTAGCTGAGCTTCATGTGCCGGTACTATTTCGTGTACAGATTTCAATTCCACTACGATACTGTGTTCTACCAATAAATCGCACCTGAAATTCATATCAAGTGTTTTCTCTTTATACACCACCGGGACGTTCATTTCTGTGAGAAAATTTATTTTTCTATGCATAAGTTCTTCTTTTAAACATTGATGATAAATGCTCTCCAGCAAACCTCTTCCCATAAATTTGTGAACTTCAATAGCACCACCGATTATTTGATATGTGAGGTCGTCAAGGTATTTTTTAGTGATCATAATCTATGTATCTATGTGGTTAAATTATTGCATTCAAATGTTTTACCGGTACCATGTAGAATTGTTTTAACCACATAGATACATAGTCTTATTGACTAGGTAGAGTCCTGAAATATTCATTGACAAAGGTTTTTTGTCCCTAGCTCCACCGATTATTTCATAGGTAAGGCTGTCCAGGTATTTTTTAGTTACCATGATCTATGTATCTATGTGGTTAAATCATCCTGCCCAGTTCTCCCGATCCAGGCTCCTGTACTGAATAGCCTCAGCCAGGTGCTCAATCCTGATTTCCTCTGATGCGGCCAGGTCGGCAATGGTGCGGGAGACCTTCAGGATACGGTCATAGGCACGGGCCGATAGCCCTACCTTTTCCATGGCCCTTTTCAGTAGCAGCCTTCCTGCATCACCTATCTCACAGATATTTTTGACCATCTCGGCCGGCATCATAGCGTTGCAATGGACGCAGGGGAGGTCTTTGTAGCGTTCAACCTGGATCTGCCGGGCGTTCACTACCCGTTCGCGGATCACGGCAGAGGTTTCATTTTTCCGGGTGCTGGAGATCTGTTCAAAGTTGACGGGAGTTACCTCCACGTGCAGGTCGATCCGGTCGAGCAGGGGGCCTGATACTTTATTGAGGTATTTTTCAACGGCTCCCGGCGGACAGGTGCATTGCTTGTCCGGGTGGTTATAATAACCGCAGGGGCATGGTTGCGTTGCCTTTTTTGCGATACGAAAAAACAGTGGCTAAACCACGGACATACTGGTATCCGGAAGAACCCGAGACCATGGGTGAGCATATTCGTAAACGGAGAATGGATTTACATCTATTACAAAGTGATGTTGCCGAGATACTCAATATTTGTATAGACTCAATCACCGGTTGGGAAAATGGTAGGAGCGAGCCGCAAATTCATTTTTATCCGAGAATAATAGATTTTCTCGGGTATAACCCTTTCGAGACTTCAAAGGAGACTATCGGAACAAGAATCAAAGCATATCGGCTAACACATGGGTTAAGTCAAAAGAAAATGGGAAAGCTGATTTCTGTTGATGGTTCAACTATTTGTTCGTGGGAAAATGGAATAACGGTTCCTAATAGAATACTGTTAGAAAAAGTAAATATGGTTCTACACAATGAGGCTACCTAAAAAGGGAGCCTCATTTTCTAACAAACTGTTACGTTAAAAACTTGCACGCAATGCTATAGTTGGAGCATGTAATAAAGGGTTATAGCTTGGCTGAATTTTAAAAGAGAAAGAGTCGGATTTTATATTTCGTCTCAAAAATTCCTGCTCGATTGCCTTCACTCTGGATTTATGTTTCCCCATATTTATAAATGTTAATGCACCGCTTACTCCAAAGCCAATTGCTCCTATTACCCCTAGCTGAAAAACGTCTTCAGAAGTAATAGCTGAGTATGGGTTAGTACTAGGACCGCTTTGATTGGCTATCATAGCCGTAATGAGTCCGACTCCACTTAATCCCAGGCAAATACTTCCCTGAACTCTTCTGTTTTTAACGTAATTTTTTTCAAGAGCATACATTTTTTTCAATTCTATATCATTCTCCCGACGTATCCTCTTCTCAAAAGAATTTCCAGGTACAACGGATTCGGCAACTTGAATATCTCTATTTGGTGAAGTGTTTTCAAAACTTTCTACCTCACCATTTGCATAGAGAACTGAGGCTACTTTGGATTTCTCTATCGTAAAAATAGGTCCTGTTTGATTAGAGAAACGCTTGTATTTAATAGTAGTGCTGTTTATTTCCTGAATAATAGCTTCGATTTTCATGTTGTCTTTTTTAATAATCACATCAGCTTTTACAGATTGTGCTACTATATTGATGGATAAGAACAGATAACAGAGGAGGAGGAATGATTTTTTCATACAAGTGAAGGTTCTTTAATTAGATTCAGATAGTTTATAGCCAAGCGAAAGTGAAAAAACTCTGTTAGCTAAGTTATATCCAGCCATACTGTACGGTGAGATATTTGCTACGCCAATAGTATGAGAAATACCAACTTGAAATACATTAAATTCAATTCCACCTCCTAGTATAATACCTGCGTCCGCTGCTTTGAAATCAGCGTTGTAATGACTTCCCCAAATAATAGGCTTTTTATATGAATTTATTCCCTGGAAAGTATCAATTTTTCGAGTAAAACCTCCAATACCAAATCCTAAATAAATACCCAATGTACCATAGACAGAAAAGGTATTATTCAACTCATATTTGTATTTACCGACTGTCGGAATATCTAAATAGACTGGACTATAGCGGAATTCTTCTTCAGAATAAACTTCTCTAAACCCTTTTTGTGATACGAGTAGTCCGCTTTCAATGGAAAGTTTTTCGTATATGGGAATGTCTATAGTTCCTCCTAAGTGGAAGCCGATATGGGCAGTTATGCTTTCATTCCCGTATGGGGAACGAAGAGATATGGTATTCACATTCAGTCCTCCTTTTGCTCGAATAGTTTGAGCGTTGATAGAGGAAATAACAAAGCAGAGGAATATAAAAAGAGCTAGTATTTTTTTCATGGGAATAGGGATATATATCAGTTATTTGAATTGTTTGTACAGATAGTACACAGGAGAGAGGCATTCATCTTTTCTTTGTCAGCATTTATTCTGAATCTGCCGCTATATTTTTCAGAGAACCCGTCACCATCCTTAAAAATTCTAGTGGCTCCTTTAGACATAAGTTTATTATTAAAATCTAGAAGTTTATATGTGATGGTTATGGATTCTCGTAAATTTTTAATACCAGTGGGGGTGATTTCTCCTGAGACAATGAATATTGCCCCATAGCTTATACCTTCAGATTTTCCAGTACTATTTGCAAAAACGGTAAAGTAATTGCCATTTCCGGAAACATACCCATTTTTTGCTTCCCCTGTTTCGTCTGCTGCCTCATCATAATATGTTAGGGAAATCTTTTGATTTTTTGAGGATTGGCCGTGAAATGTATATGAGAGCGCATTAAATATATTGCCTGGACGAATATCTTTAGTGTCATCATTATATGTTTTAACTAAGGTATGAGGGGATAGAAGATAACTACCCTCAATATTAGGCGGGCGTTTTCCTTCATGAATCATGTTCTCTGATTGCAGTTGTTCAATGAGCCACTCAGGTATGGCATTTGTGATGTCCTTTGAGAGTCCAGTAGTAGCAGGTTCTGAGAATACATTACAAGAGGAAGCAGTAACAACTAAACATAGATAAAATAGAGTTCTCATAGTAGTATTATTCTTGGTTTACCATGGTTTCCAAAAAGCACTTAGCCTCTTTCTGTACTAGAGTTGCTTGGCTATCCTTTACTTCTTTTTCATACGTAGGGTCTAGGTAGTTATCAGCAAATACCGCTCGACACTTAACAATCTTATTAAGTACAAAGGCATCGAGTTGTTCTTCAGTTAAAGAGAACAGGGAAGAGTATACTTTTGCTCTTTTTCCAATCAGCTTACCCACTTGTACACCCATATCTTTGGGGTTACTCAACCGAATGACAGAACCATCATTGAATTTTATGTCGAATGCGGTTACTAATGAAGGGTTATAGGTATGTGTAGATTCGTGTCTCACATGCATCTGAATACCATTTTCTTTCTCGAATGATATTCGCAAAAACCATCCAGTTGATTGGTGTTCTCCTTTAATAACTGCAAATTTATTTCGCGCAACTATCTCAATAGGCTGAGAGTATAGTTTAGTTTCTCCGGAAAAATCATCAATTTCTACTTTGGTTTTACATTGTTGGGCGTACACAAAATTGCTACAGATGATAATGAAAAATAGAAGAATAGTTGTTTTCATAAAGGGATAATGGTTAGGAAAACAAATATCTATGGAAGAGAGAGAAAGTGTTATGAGTAGAATTAATACTTTATTAAGCACATTAATATGAGTGAAAATAGTTAGGCAATAATGGTCAAAATAAAGAATAAGGAAACAAAAAAGCCCAAAACCATAGTGGCTTTGGGCTGGTATTCATAGATATATCTATGAATACATCGTTTCTACTAATCCGTATCTTAAATTACTTCAAATCAACGTTGTTACGACAAAAATAAAAGAAAGAGAGAAGTATACAAACTGTTTCTTATTTTTTATATGCATTTACGTTTGTATAAGTGTATCTAATTTTACGTTATTGTATGAAAATAAAAATACCCAAAAACAAAAAGCTTTTGGGTATAGTATTCATTATTCATCATATTACTATGATGGTGTCTATGAAAAATTAATTTCGACCCAAAGATGTAAGGGGTTAGAAAAAATCCCTATTAACCAGTTTAATAAAATATTACTGATACAATTTTTCTTTATACCTTTGATACCATGTACGGAGCAAAAATTAGAATGATACGTGAAATGAGGGGACTTTCTCAGGAGAATGTCGCCGATAGCCTTAATATTTCTCAAAGTACATACTCTCTCTATGAAAGTAACAAAATCGCTGTTACAACTGATATGCTCGATAAAATTGCCAAGGTTCTTGATGTAAATCCCGCTGACTTGGTGAATCAGCAGCCAGTTGTGTTTCATATACCAAATAATAGGGGGACAAAGGTAGGATATATAAATGAGTATAATTCTGATTCTCAGGATGCTTCTCAGAAAGTGAAAGAACTATATGAAGCACTCCTCACCGCAAAGGATGAGACGATTGCCTCAAAAAATATAGAGATTGAACGCCTGCAAAAGATTATAGAAAAGCTCTTGGGCGATAAGTAATCATGGCTTTGTGTTCTTTGCGATACTCTCTATAATTGCTCGTTTAATCTGAGCCTCTTCCGGTGTGATAGCTTTATGCTGCACTTTGACCCTATACCCCTTCTTTCGCTCCTCAATGACGGTATCCGGTGTCTTTTGTTGTAATTGGGTGATAAGTTCCTGAACAGAGCCAATAGATACTATATCAGAGCGTAGCTGCATTTCTTGTACCAATTGCCTCAATCTTTGACGGGTACCAATATCTTCTACACACGCAAAGACTTTTGTGTAATTTGCTGCGATACACTTTTGGATATTATGTATTTCCCACTGAGCATCTGTTGTTTCAGAAATTTCCACCGCAATACTTTCTCCATTTCTTTCAAGCAGAATATCAACCCTGCCTTTCCCGTCAGGAGTCGGCATTTCAAGCGAAGCCTTGTACCCTTGGCTTTCGGCAACCTTTTTAATCAGTAGCTGATAATATCTATGCTGCGTTGGAGCTTTTGGTGGTGGAGTGGGTCGTTTTGAGGTAGTTGGTGGGGGAGAAGGAATCTCTTGTATCGGGAGGGCTGGTGACTCTACCGCTACCACTTCAACCGGCAGTATTTTGCTATACGTATTACGTGAGTACTGTATGATTTCGGAAATAAATCCTGCCTCTTTGGAAGGAAGCAGGGTTGTAGCAATTAGTGAAAAGTCATCTTCACGTTTTCCTGCTCTAACAATAGCTTGACCTGCTGGGAGGTTAAGAAAGTCTTCCGGAGCGAAGGAGTGAAACGACCCGGCTAATCGTTTGGCATCATTGTCACCCAATCGGAAACAAATTCGGGTATATGCCGAGGCTGTGGCAGCAGCCAGAGTTGAATCAACACCAGCTATTTGTTCCATATTTTGGTGTGCCAGTACTAACCCAACACTATACTTGCGAACCCCAGTTAACATTGAGGAGAGCGAGGGTGTAATGAAGTGTTGAAATTCGTCCAGGTACATGAAAAACGGCTTTCGTTTATCCTCTGCAATTGCTTGCCTTGCCATTGCGGCTTGCTGCAGTTTAGAGACAATGAATGTTCCTAACAGATAGCTGTTTTCCGCTCCAATGATACCTTCTGATAGCTTCATTAAAATGATTTTATTCTCATCCATCAGGGCTTGAAAATTCAACCCTTCTTTTTGAGAAACCATTTGACGAATCAACTTTGGACGGAGGAATGTATCAAGACGGGTGAGGATAGAAGCAATGGAGGTTCCTTTGAGGAGAGGGAATTCTTTTTGCCAGTAATAGACAATAGCGGGGTCGGTGACAGTGCGGAGTATTTGTTCTCGGAAGTCTTTTTCAATCAAGAATCGCCTGACATCAGCAATTGTACCGGTACGAGTATTCTCTAAGAACGCAATGATAGTATTTGCGAATATGCTGTTCATCTGGTCTCCCCAGCTTGTACTAAACCGTTTGAATGCCGCCACCAAATCACTTGCTAATACCTCTCTTTCAATATCTGAGTGGGCGGAGAGAATATTTAACCCAACAGGAAACGGGTCATTAGGGTCAATCAGTACCACATCTTTAATTCTCTCTTTTGGTACAAAAGGCAAAATAGATTCAATCAAATCTCCGTGCGGGTCAAAGACGGCAAACCCATGACCGGCAGCAATGTCTTGGGTGATGAGAGAGAGCATGAATGAGGATTTGCGAGAGCCGGAAACGCCAATAATATGAGTGTGCCGGAGGCGTTGTTCGAGTGATAGCGAAACAGTTATTTCTTGCCCATGATGGATATTTTTGCCCAGTACATACGTATGTCCTTGTACACTGCTTGGAGCTGCTTTTGTTGTCTGCAAGCTCTGTATGAGCTTGCTTGTTCCTGTAGAGCTGGTGGGGAAATGTGCGAGTGTACAAAGCTCCTTTATGTTTAACAGCATGCCAAAACGATGCGTTGTTCTATACAGCACATCGTACATTCTATTTTCAAGGGGGTACAACTCCGGGATTAACTCTAACAGATGGTTATGTGGGGACTGAGAGGCAGTGACATATGAGGCTGCTGCCATACTCAGTATTGCTCTTGCTTCGGCTTCACTTGTTGCCTGAGCAATCAAACGAACACAAACGCCCAATATGGGAGAGGAGACCTTTTCGGATGCCAGTCGAGGCATTTCCGGAGCATCAATAAAGAATGAGCTTGAAGAGTTTTCGTCAGAGACGGAAGTTATGATGCTTTCCGTCCAGTCATTTACTGCATGCTTGAAAAGTATTTGTAGCGTGATACGTTGCCCGGCTTGCAGTTGCTCAAATACTCCAAAGAGACTTGTATAACTGTCTGTATTGCCACCGGAAGACATAGCGAGCGGTCTCATAAATTCCTCTGCCAGTCCAAAATCAGTTATTTGGATAAGGGAAGTAAAGTCAATGATTTGGGTAATATAGTCCGTATCTTGTTGTATGCCTAATGAAGGAAAGAATGCTTTAAGTTGGCTATATAGATATGGAGCATCTGATTTGCCACAGATGAGGTATGAAGTGATGTCTTTTTCCGTTCCCACCAGTTCAAAACTGATAGGGTATGAGCAGTGTACGCATACCTTATACAACTGCTCCATTTGCTCTATCCGGATATTCGTATGCTTAGAATAGAGAATGCGATATGCAACTAGCTTAGAGTCTTCTAAAGCCGGGAATGCTATGTATTCCGGTGGGGTATATGAATATCCTTTGGGTTTCTCTGTTGGGAAAAGTTTTTGTATAGCTCGACTGAAGAATGTCTCATGTTTGCCATCATCAATATATGGGGTTTCAACACTATGCCCAAAGAACGGATGAAAAGGAGGTTCAAGGTCAATTGGCTCTTTAGTAACCATCCATCCCCGACCTCGTATTTCCCAGTCATAGAACTGAGTTGTTAATGCCTGTGATTGCGAAAGTCCCATTATCAGTCATGGTTTTTGTTAGCATCTAATGACTTTTTACGGAGTCCTTTTGAGTGTTTTAGCTCTTCAATGGTGGCTTTGATAATTCGTTCAATACTTTCTCTGAATAGTAGTTCAGTATCGAATTGATAAAACGTTTTTTGGCTAGTCCTTTGAGCTATCAATCTCCCTAAGAAGGGGATAGTTAAGAGGATGATAAAAAGAATATTGGTTTGTTCTTTAAGCCACCATGAGACAAAGAAACTTCGTCCGTATGGGGCGGCACAGATATAGAATAGGTACCCTTTGCTTTGAATACAGAGGTATTCTCTTTGGGCTGAAAATGCGCCGCCTTCTGTAAATAGTACTCGGTATAAAGAGAGGTTAGGATATTCAAAGGACTGTACTGCTTGTTCTAATTTGGCATAGAACTCGCGGGCTGAGAGCTGCAAGTCATCAAAGAAAAAAGATGAATGAGCAAGTATAGGGCTGATAGATTTCATAAGTGGCTTTTATAAAGTTCTTTATAAAATTGCACTAATGAAATGGGAATAGCAAGTAATAGCAGATTAAATAGAAGGAGAAATTAATGAATATTCTAATTACAGAGACAAAGATGTAATGATTTAATTTGTTTTACACAATAAATTGTTATAGAAACGTTATACAAGATTGTGGTGGTTAAATTAATTGGAGTTTTTAGAGTTAGAGATATTATTTTAGTACTAGAAATTAAGAATTCTAGTAAATGTAGTTGAAGAAAATGTAGTTGTAATATAAAAGATTTTTGCAAAAGATTTTTGAAAATTAATATAAACCATTAATTTTGTAGGATATAAAGCCCTCCGGCTATTTAGATTTTATATAAATTCTGATAGTTGAGATGGCTTCGTAGCTAATTCTGGTTGTTAAAAGGTAATTAATAAAAAGAACGATGAGAGTCAATATAGCAAATACTGTATTGTGGATACTTAGAGTATTTAAAATTGACAAACACAACTCGTCTATAGTATTATCACAGATAAGAAAATCAATAAATATATTTGCTCTTTTTCTTTATAATTCTTTGAAATGTCCTTTTAAAGAAAGAGACCCCCTTTGTGGGAGTCTCCATGAACGTTTGCTTTACCAAAGTGAGCTTAACAACAAGTAGTAAAGCGGGCTAATCAAGATTTGGATGCCAGCAGTATCTGCTACAACAGATATGCGTAGCTCAAATCGTCTTTTTTTGCCAGGTTTCTTACTCGAAGAGCCTGGCATTTTCTGTTTGTCTTTCATACATTTAATTAATCGATTAAAACTTAATTAATCGATTAGATTTCAAATCAGAGAGCGGATTTTCCGCTTCACGATAGTCTCCCTAAAAAAACAGAAAATAAAAAACGGGAGGATTAAAATTTATCTAACAGCAAAGTTATAGAAAATAATCAAACCATCAAGCTGATAACGTCTCTTAAATAAAAAATAATTTGGAAAATTCTAAAAAGTTTTATATTAAGCGAAAATTCTTCCGAAGTCCAGCTTCGGTTTTAAATTTTTATAGATTATTTTGGAATAAAGGCACTAAACCCCCTCGAACTAGCCCCATCAATAAGGAGTTTTATGTAGATATGAAATCTCGGTAGATTCATAAAATCATCATAGGTAAAGACAGGGTGGAACTCTTTCTCCATCACTTTTGCATCATCAAGTCCTAGTCGAAAACAAATAATAGTACCAACATTCCCTAATATGGCGCTTCGAATATCTGGAGCCAATTGCTCCATAAACTGATGAGTGAGGAACAAGCCAACGCCAAACTTCCTGATTTCGGATAGCATAGTAGAGAAAGAAGAGGAAAGGAATGAATGTGCTTCATCAAGATAGAAATAGAATGGAGTACGTTGTTCCGGAGGAAGTGAAGCCCTTCGCATAGCTGTAACCTGGATAGTAGTTGTGAGGAAACTTCCGATAATGCTTGCTATGTCTTCACCAACAACTCCTTTGGCTAGGTTGCAAAGCAAAATCTTTTGTTCATTAATACAGTATTCAATAGAGATACTTTCTCTTTGTCCGAAAATACCTCTAAGGGTATCATTTGCCAAGAATACTCCAATCTTGTTTAGGATAGGGAGGATTGTGCTTGCTTGGACACTGGGTGTATAGAGTGCATACTCTGTATTCCAGAATGAAAGCATATAGTGATTTTGAGTATGCTGAAGAACCTTCTTCCGGAAGTCTTTATCAACCAATAGAGCATGAATATCAAGCAGGGTAGCATTAGGATAATCAAGGAGCGTAAGTATGACAAATCGTAAAATGTATTCCAATTTATTTCCCCAATTCTCCTCAAACATCTTTTTAAAAATGAGAACTATTTCAGAGGCAACAAGCTGTTTTTGATGTGGCGGTACATTAAACAGAGGGTTAAAAGCCGGAAGAGATTCTATATTGCTGACATCAAATAAAACAACATCTTGTTTCCGGTATTCCGGAATACTTTGCATAATTCTTTCGATAGTGTCTGCATGAGGGTCAATAACACAGATACCATTTCCTTTATGAATGTCATCGAGAGCCATATTGCAAAGCAATGTACTCTTTCCGGTACCAGTTTTCCCAATACAGTATATGTGCTGTAATCTGTCTTGAGGTTTAATACCGAATAGTTGATTTCGGTTTCTCCAGTTGGTATAGGCAATGGGGGTGAAGGGTTTTAATTCATACACCTATTCAGTGTATGAACTCTTTAGTTGTTTTTATAGAGACAAGAATGCACGGTTTTCTTTACAAAAATGGGACTTACGAAACACCAACACAGATGAGACCATAAAGAGTATTAAAGGTTTGACAATACGCCGCCATTCTTAGCAGGCTATTGTTTTTTAAATACTCAATATGGTATGGTAACAAAGCTACACAAAGATGAAAATGACGTAATTCTGTTTGAGCCTAACGAGGGGCAACAAACGTCTTTGTGTAGCAACAAAGAGCCGTCATTGTGTTGTCCCTCATTGAGCTCAAATGAAGATGAGCTTTCAGACGAAGCAATCACTATGCTAATAAATGGACTTGGGCAAGTTCTTCGGGGTGCATATAAGGATTTGCTCAAGCAAGGATATGATTTAATTGATGGTCGTATTTGTAAGATAAATCCACAACAGACTAATGAAAGAGAAGAATAAAATTGAAAAAGAGATACTTGCGAAAATCTCTTCCGGACAATATCGAAATGCCTATTTAATTTATAACCGGAAAAGTACAGATGAAGCGGAAAACCAAAAGAATTCAATTGAATATCAGATAGCAGAAAATGTACGGTATGCTACTCGCGAATATTTAGCAATAGCTCCTTTAACGATTACTGGCTTTTGCACCAATGGAATTATCTCAGAAAAGCACTCCGGGTTTAAGGAAGATTTTGATGTGATTGTGAGTGATGATGGTGTAGTGCAGTATCGGATTGATAGACCCAAATTTCAAAAGGTTTTACGGTTTGCCAGCCAAGGATTAATCAAAGGAGTTATTTGTCTTTGTTGGGATAGAATCAGTCGTAATAAAGGTGATGATACCATCATTCGCAAACTGATGAACAAAGGTGTTGATTTCCGTTTTGTCTATGCTACGTATGATAACTCCAGTTCCGGAGCATTACACATGGATATAGATGGTATGTTCTCTCAGCATCATTCGAGGGTAACAAGCGAAAAGGTGAAGTTGGCAACGTGGAATAATAGAGATAAAGGTATATGTACCTTTCTTGCACCAATAGGGTATTTAAATACAGGTACTATGGATAATAAACCATTTGACCCAGTTCGCGCACCCGTCATTAAAAGAATGTTTGAGCTATATGCTACCGGTACATGGAGCATAGCAGATATTGCTCGCTATGCGGCTGACCAAGCACTCACAACGATACCTACTCGCAAAAAAAGGACAAGGGCTGAAATATTAGATGAGACTGTAGACCCCAAGGACATGCCTATGGTTTCCAGTCCACTTCAAAAAAGTCATGTAGGAAGAATTTTATCTAATCCTTTTTATATTGGAAAGATACTCAATTCACAAGGAGAATATATTCAGAGTATTAGTCACAAACCCCTAATATCGGAGAAATTATTTGAGAAAGTTCAAGAGCAACTGACCACAAAGAAAACAAGCATACACTACACCCAAAAACTCGATTATCCGTTTCGGGGTGTAATTCGATGTTCTGAATGTAGAAGAGTGTATACCCCTTATCTTAAGAAGGGTACTGTATATTATCGCTCAAAATGCGATTCTAGCTGCCTAAACACATTTAGGAGTTTTAATTTACCTTTTATGCTAGAGAAAATACAAGAAAAGCTACAAACCCTCTATTTCACTGAAACAGAAATCAAAAGAATTGATATCCAAGTTGACAGCACTCTGACCAAACCAAAAGAGAAGCAGCAAAAGGAAACTGACCAATTAGACCGAAAGAAACGAAAGATTCAGGAAGACCTTTCATATTTAGAAAGCAACAAGCTTGCTCTTTTGAAAGGTGGTGTATATTCTCCGGAATCTTTCATTGAAGAAGTTGCTCGACTGAAAGACGAACTGCTCTCTCTTCAGACAAAAAGAGTGCTTTCAGAGGCTGAACAGATTGAAAATCTGAACCAAGTCAAAAAACTTTCCGAACTCCTAAAAAGCCTTACAGAGCTTTACGGATTTGTAAAAACCGAGCAAAAAGAGGAGATTGTCAGAAATCTGTTTTCCGAACTTTCTTTTTCCGGAAATGCCTTGAAAATTAAGCTCAAATCAGAATTTGAGTGCTTAAAAAGGCGAGTCGTCCTATCATGCTCTCAGGAAGATTGGATTCCTGAATTGATTAATAACGAAAATGATATCACAGCCGCTATTAATAACATAGAAAACTTACTAAATAACAAAAACAAAGATGACTTTATGAAATAGGTTCTTAGTATCGCATTTTAAGGAAGCGAGTAGTTGTAAATTTAGGAATATGAGGTTCAAATCTCTTCAGTTCTCCAAACATATTCATAATTAACAGGTTTGCATTTTCATCCAAAGTGAAAGAACCGTCACGTATAGGTTCAATGTATTCATAAATTGCCCAGGTGATGTTGTTTAAAAACTCAGTAATGTTGCTTATGTGATAATTAAAGATGTCATCATGAAACCATTCATAGAATTCCGGAAGCATTAAATATGCTTGTTCTTCTGATATGGTAATAGAATGGTTAGCCAAAATGGCTATTAAGTCCCTAATTCTTCTATCTAACCGTATAAACCCATGTTTGGAAATATCACCACAGATTTTGATAAAGGAAATTCTACGAATTTCCAAGGTTAGCTCTGTATCTATAGAAGGAAGCCAAACATTATCGACAACACTGATTCCATTTAGCCATGAAATAAAAGCCTCAGTGGCTTTTTGTAGCTGTTTTTGACCATTAATATTATAAATTTGTGGAGCGTGGTAAACCTCACGAATATAAGCAAGATAACCGAGGTCTTTATCCTCGTCTTTTAGTTGATTTAACCCTAAAACTGGTCTTTGGGGACCAGATAAAAGCTCGACTAGTAATATATTGAAAAACTTTTGATGGACTTCAGCATGTGGCCGAACGACAACATCCTTATCTGCATATGGAATTTCTAAAATGCTATTACTGACCATACCATTAATCATATTTACTGTGGCGTACAGGGCAGTAATTTCACTTTCAATATTTTGCTGAGTATTTGATTTCATAAGATATTTATAATTAGTTGCTTATTCTTTAATAATTACTGATGAAAAGTTAGGTATTTATCTACAATATATCAAAATTGTAACTATTATTTGAATCATAAGAACGTGGTTAGCTCAGAATAGTAACATAAATTTACTTAACCCTAAATACTTCTACTAGCATGAGAAGGAAGATAACAAGTGGAGAGTTTTCACAAATTTTAAAAAATCCACCAAGCGATTATATTGAGGAACCAATTAAAAAGAGTAATCAAAATGAACCGGCAATAAATTCCCGATACATAAAAAAGAGAAAAGTGGTATCTTAGTTTTTGGAGAGACTGTTTTTCTTTAAGGTGTTAAACTACGGGTGTAACAATACTATTTTAATTTTGGTATAAAGAGAATTTACTTCTTCTTACTCTTATGAAATTTGAACTCAGCAAACCTACAGACTACAGTGATGAAGCAATGCTGGCAGAAATTAAAAGGGTTGTCCAACTCGTTGAACCTCCGTTGTCTGTAAATAAGTTTGATGAGGTTTCAAAATACCACTCATCAACGATTAGAAGGAGGTTTGGAGGCTGGCTTAGTGCACTTAAAAAAGCAGGCATAAAGGAGGAATACATTCACACTGATAATAGGAAGATTTCGCCTGAAGAGATTATTCAAGAACTGAAAGAGGTTTCTAAAAAACTAAAATCAAAGTCTTTTACGAGAAATGATTTTGAGGCAAATAGTGAGATGACCCGTTTTGTTTTTAAGGGGAGAAATAGCTTTAATATTCTCATGAAGCAAGCGGGGTTAGAAATCCCTTTATCAAGTCGAAAATATACAGACCAAGAGCGATTTGAGAATCTTTTAAATGTTTGGACATATTATGGAAGACAACCAACTTTTTCAGAGATGAAAACTAAACCCTCTGTGGTTGGGCCTAAATCATATGTTATTCGTTGGAAGTCTTGGAAAAACGCACTTATTGCATTTGTTCAGAAGGTTAATTCGGACATAGAGGAAGTACAAAATACAAGTATAGCTGTATCAGAAGAAATACAGGAATCATTAAAGTGCAATGATAAAAAAGGAATAAAAGCAGAGGATAGAAGGGATATCCCTCTTGGGCTTAGGTATGACATTTTGAAGCGGGATAAATTTAGTTGTGTAATTTGTGGTTCTATCCCAAAATATCACAATATTACGCTTGAAATAGACCATATAATCCCTTGGTCAAATGGTGGTAAAACTACTCTGGAAAATCTTAGAACCCTTTGTAATAGATGTAACGGAGGTAAGCGGGATAAGATAGAATAATCTAAAAATAACTCACACATGAGATTTTTCAGCCTAAACAAGACAAGATATGAGTGTAACAGAAGATTCGACTAAAATCAAAAGCCCTATAGAAGAGCCAGTTATAAATTATCTCAATATGAGAACATCCGGAGCTCTGTTAGTTACCGGTAATTGGGGAAGTGGTAAGACATACCATTTGAAAAAATATGTGTTTCCCTTAATTAAAAGTAAAACTGATTTTCTGCCTATTATGGTTTCTTTATATGGGGAAACAGATAAGAGTGGTATCGCACGAAAAGTGTTCTTTGAGTATGCAAATACAATAGGAGGGAATGTGAAATTTAATACAGCCTCGTGGGTTAAGGTGGGTAAAAACATTGCTGAAGCTATTCCTCTTTTTAAGAAATATGTTGATATAAATAAATTGATTGCAGGAGCGGAAGAAAATTTATTTAGATTTTTGCCTTCTAATAAGTTGCTTATATGCTTCGATGATTTTGAGAGAATGAGTGAGAAGATTAAACCAGATGATTTTTTGGGGTTAATAAATGACTTAGTTGAGAATAAGGGGTGTAAGGTGCTAGTAGTGACTAATGAAACTAAAATAGGGATAGCAATAGAGTACAAAGAAAAAACTATTGAGCGAACTATCCATTTTTCACCAGACCTTAGTGAAATCCTCAACGAAATAATAAAAGAATATCCCCAAAATGACTTTAGCCGCTATTTGGATAAAAATAAGATTTTTTTACTAGAAACGCTTACAGTTAATAATCATCCCGGCAAAAAGACAGGTAAAGACTTAAAAGAAAGTTTATCAAATATTAGAACACTAAAATTTGCACTTGACCATTTTAGGATAGTTTTTGAAATACTTATCACTGGTGGAGAAGTTACAGAATTACAAGGAAAACAGCTAAAGAATATTTGGATTTTTATTTTATCTATTTCCATAGAGTTTAGAAAACCTAAGAATATTTCTTATGAAGATAAGCAGGGGTTGGATACTCCCACTTCAGAGGTTATAGACTTTGATTTCAGTCAGGGGATAGCTACAGAGATAAAAGATATTTCGGAAAATGCTCATGAAGAAGTTGATATGACATTTTCTAATGGTTTTAGAGATAAGTATTACAAGAGATTTTCTGAGCAATATATATATTATGATGAATTATACTCTTTAATTACTGCTGGAAAGACAATTAACAAAGAAGTCTTTAATAAGAACTTAGAGGAGAGTTTTAAAATTTCTGAGGGTCAGATAAATCCAGCGCATGAAATTCTTTCTTCATTGATGAGGGATATATGGGAGTTTGGCGATACTGAATTAAAGACAAATCTTAATGAATTACTAAAATATTATGAAGAAGGGGTTTTAGAAGATATTCCATCATACCTAAACGCTACACTGTATTTTACTATTTTTAAGGATATTATTGGAGTTAATGATGTTGATATAGTTACACGTGCAAAAAAGGGGTTAGATATCTTCTTTGAAAGAATAAAGTTTTCTAATTATAATAAATATCACATAAATACAGTATTAGGTAGTTTTGATAGAGCTGAACATAAACCTGTTATTGAATATATAAATGAAAAATTGCGTGCAATAGATTTAGAAAAAGAGAAAGAAAGAGTGAGTGAATTCAAACAGTTATTTGATAGTGATTTTTTGTCTTTCGTAGATGAGTTATCTATAGACCGTATAATAGATACCCCAAGTCGTGCAGAGTTACAACTTCTGGAAACGGAAAAGGTAAAGTCTAAAATGTTGAGCCTAACCCCTAAAGAGGCTAAAGAACTCAAAGCATTTGTTTCAGATAGGTATTTGAAATCAAGTGATATAACCGGTTTAGTTGAAGAGTTGCTGTTTTTAGAGAATTTAAAGAAAGGCATTTCAGAAAGAGACTTTTCTCAGAAAACGTTTACAAATAAGATTATTGAAGAGGCGATACCTGTAATAGAAAAAGCAGAGGAAAAATTATCTGCGGCAGCAAATGCCTATTTGGATACAGAAGAGGTTATTGACGAGTAGCCTACGGATTTTATTTCACTACTTAACGCTAAAGAATTAGTATTTTATGCAAACTGTGCAATCTCACAGTAATTTCAAAGTTCAATCTAATTTGTGGGGAAGTGCAGGTGCTTCGGATATTGTTGCAATTTTGGACGGTATCCTCTCAGAATTCTATGTTCATTTAGACAGAGCCAAAATACCAAGTAAGCAAGTCCATATTACAAGCTCTTTTTCAAAAACACCTCCTACAGACTTCCCGGACATATTCAATACAAAAGCATTTGCATTCATATACCTAACTGCAAAAGATAGGAATTGGAGCCTGTATGTTTATGAACTAGCACACCAGTTATGTCACTTAATAATAGATTCAGACAGTTATAACAAACAGCATCCATTTGCATGGGTAGAAGAATGTCTCTGTGAGCTGGCATCATGGTTTGTCATTCATGAAATGAATATAGGATGGCAAATATTCCCTCCGAATGATGAAACACAAGAGTTTGCTCAATCTCTAAAGGAGTATGCTGATAACACATTCCCATTGCAAGAATTTGACTCTCAGAAGCCCTTTAGTAAGTGGATAGGTGATAACCTTCCAGAACTCTCTAAAAGCAGGTACTTACGGCATAAGAACGTAATAGTTGCAGCTCACCTTTTTCCTTTGTTCATCAATCAAACAAGTCTTTGGACTGCGGTGCAGTATTTGAATCAGGTTACCGTTTCTGATGAAACCACATTGGAACATTTTCTCTATCAGTGGAAAGATGTTTTACCAACAGAGTTGCAAGATTCATTTAATGAAGTGATAAAGCTTTTTTGTGTAAAAGAAGAAAAAAGCTAATTGTTCTACGCTGTTTAAAGCTTTTTTACTCATCCAAGATGATGTGTAATCAAATTACTTTTGCATTGACTAAAGAAAATTTCTAACTTTAGATTAAGATTCACAGTATCATTTGATTAAACGTAACTATTGACCTTAATTTTTACCATTATGATTAAATTGAATACTCTTTTTAGGTATTGCCTGTTTTTATCAGTTAGCATTTTATTGAGTAGCTGCGTAGCAGGGCTGCTTCGCGTATCAGTAGGTAGAGTAGTAGTGCAAACTACGGCAAGGTCTTTTATTTCTAGTACTGCTCGTATAGCCAGAGGGGCTGCAGCAAGGGGTACAAGTAGTAATATTTTAGTAGGAGGATTGACAGCTATGGCTTTAGATGCAAGCGGTCAAGAAATAGTAGTTACAGACCCAGAAGCATTAAATATGATGCTTGGACAACTGTCTATCCGTCAAGTGCCAGGCAAGAGACCTGTATTGTATGAAGTACAAAGTAATGTTTCGCTTGCTGAACTGGAGATAAAAAATGGCAAAATCATCAGTTTAGAAACAGGGGAATCTATAGATATCCCTTCGGATGTATATTTCGCTCACAGATATATTGGTGTCAGGTCCTATCCTGCTTCGAATGCCTCAGTTGTTTCTAATGTAGAAAAGGGAGGAATGGTTGTTATGCTCGAGAAAGGTGAACAGTGGCATATAGTTAAGCATACTAAAGATGGCAAAGAGGTAAGAGGTTTTGTAGCTGCGTCAGCCATTAGCCCTCTTAGAGAGGTAGAAGGTGGAATAGGAGGTAGTGTAATACAACCTTTTAATGATTCTCCTATCAAGGAATATACTCGTACCGATGAATATGATTGCGCGGAGGCTAGAACAGGTAATGCAAAGATTCATAATAAAACTAACATGAGAATGGCAGTTGTTGTTGTTTCTGCATATGTGCCAAGCGACTGGGTGGGATTACCCGGCTATATTCGTCCAGAGAAACATTTGTCATTGGCTCCGGGAGAATCTAAAGAATTGTATAATTTGAAGTCTGACATTTATGAGTACGCGGCTAACTATAATAGAAATGCAATCCCCTATAGCATAGGCGGTCAGTTTAGAATAAAGACCTGTGAGGATACGAATGTTAACATACGACTATAAAAAGCCCCTTAACTAAATTGTTAAGGGGCAAGAACTTACGCTCTCCGGCTGAAAACTTTGGTGTGCTTATACATCATTCCGAGTTCGTATACCCATTGTATGGGAGTATTTGAGATAAACCACTTTTGTTTGCGGAAGTCGAAATAAGCCATAATCAAACTTTTATTTCCGTATTCATCATACGTAGGAAAGATACTTACCGGACTTACCACCGCCTGGAGGTTACCAAAACTATCAGTCATCTGAAGTTTTGGACTAACGGGCAAGGCACCGGCTTCTCCATTCAACTGTCTTGAAATAAGTGACCAGAGATTGTTTGCCATATTCTCCAAGGGGAAGTGTCCTCCCTCTGCATATAAAGAAGGGATATACTTTTTGTGGTATGAATAGTCATCATTTTGAAAAGTATAAGATGCAAACTGGTCTACTCTAATTCCCTTAGAGTGTTTTACAATGTATGAGGCAGATGAGCCAGTACCATCCTCTAAGTGTTCTACATAGCAGTACCTTTGCAAATTGGCAGCAGCAGATTGCCCAAGCGACTGAAATACAGAAAAGGACAGAATAATAAGCAGTATTTTTTTCATCGTTATTGATTTTTGATTGAACATTAATCTGCTTATGTTGTATCACGATGTGCCAAAAAGTCAAGTGGCTTATATTGAGTAAATTATATTCTTTTTTTTCGTGAAATTTGTCTGCGGGAAATTGTAAAAAATAAAAACTGGCATTAAGCCAGTTCTAACATTACCGTTCGTGCGGATAGCACAAGACACAATTGTTATAGTTGAAGTCATCAGGGTCAAACTCTCCGGATTCAAGCGTTTCTTTATTTACTGAATCAATAAAGTACAATTTGGTACCGTTCTCATTTTCAAAAACTTGTAAATAATCAAGTCCTCCTAATTCTGTAACGGCTTTTCGAGTGTCAGAGAATATTTGTAAGATTTCTTCCAGAGGAATAGTTTCATGTACTTCTCGACTAACAAGCATTTTGCCCTTAAACAGGTATGTACCTTCACACTCCTGCGCTTTCCGTATCCATTTTGCCATATTATATTTTTATATGGCAGTATAATTTAGTTTTGTTGTAAGTCAAAATTATAAAAACGTCTGATTCTTAACGAATTAGCGTGAAATAATATATCTTTCGGAAAAATGAACCATATCATGAAAGTTTTTAAGGGAGATATAAAGCCTAATTACAAGCATGTTCTAAAATGGCTTAATAAAAATAGCACTCTAATTCTTTCTGCAGTAGGTGCAACCATAGCATTTTTGTTTACTATGTTTCAAATAGATAAACAACATGAAGCGACTTTGGAATTAGAGAAAAATAGATTAAAAGGCCAGCTTTTGGTAGATATATGGAATAATAGAGATTCATTACACATCAAAAAGAGAATAGAATTTTTAATTGATGCTAAAATTATTGAAGATGAGGATAGTTTGATTAGGAGGCTTGCAGCAACTTCATATAAATTACCATCATTAAAAATCGGCACAACACTGCCATTCGTTACAGTTTCTAGCAGTAAGCACCCTTGCTATATATTTGACTGTGAGCAGAAAGCCGTAACAGTATGGCAAGGAGATACTTTATGGCTACACGTACTATTAGAAAATATGAACGATTTTACCTTTAAGAACGTAGCTATACATACAAATATGAGTAGTTACAGAGGTCAGGGGGGCGAAATAGAATCTAAGTTGTTAATAGGTGGTTATATTAGAGCATCAGATAGAATTGTGTATAAGGTGCTTGATGAGGACATTGATGTAATAAGAGCTCTGGAACTTAGTTATATTAAAAATTCTGCTCAAATTCATCAATTTGTCGGAGGTATTCCTCAATTAATTAATGATGAAGATGTAACTATTACAAGTATAAAATTCAACTTCAAAGAAGTGCCTCCTGGTACGCAATCTATAATCACAATGGCTTTTTTGACAAAAGTGAGGGCTGGTGGAGTAATACGTTTTAAGCCAAATTCTTGACAACAATATATTATGAGGGTACAATGTACTAGATAAAGGTTTACTACAGGTTCTTAGATTTACATGAAGAAATTGTGGTAAATCTTTATCATGATGAAAATAATAATAAAAAGTAAGTATCGTAGCTGTTATTATATAAAACAAATTGTTCAACTGATTTTGTTTTATTTTGTAACAGCGGCTGTGATTTTTATTTGTTCAGGGCTAATTGCAAAGGCTATGATGTATATTTTTCACTAAAGTACCTTTAGGGTACTTTTTTATTTAGTACGTAGAAGTGGGCTCCGAAACAGTAGCCATAACATAAAGTTTCCTTTACAATCTTGTCTCTTTTTTCTCATTTCTATAGTTGCTATCCTATACACATGGAACATGGGAGTCGACCGTTTCCAAATAGGTTACGAACATTCCGTAAAACAGCGGGATTTCAACAACAGTACGTAGCAAAACTATTAGGTCTCAATAATCACCCGTCGCTCTCAGCGTGGGAGCATGGAAAACAAATGCCAAATGGTATGCACTTGATTAAACTCTGTATTCTGTACAATACCACTCCTTCAGAACTCTATCCAGACTTGTATGAAAAAATAAAACAGACAATTGTACCTAAAACACTATAATCCGGAATCCAGTGTTTTGTGAACTGATTTAATACGGTTTGCTTCAATACTCATTTAAAGGGGTATGCTTTTTAACCGTACTTGCTTTTTTTGAAATTCCGGAACGTTCGTTCGTAAATCTATAAAAAAATAAACGTCTAACGAACGTTTATTTTTTATTTATCAGTTAACCAATTACGTGATATGAAAGCAATTAAAAGCTATCTGTTCACACCAAACGAAATACAACTTGCACACGAATTAGCACAAGCACTCGATGATGAAAAATCACTCAATTTCTATTTACATTGTGCGAAAAAATACCCTCACGAATACTTACTGGTGACATTAGCTCACGTTTCTTCCTTGCCGAGCCATTCCATCAAAACGACCAGAGCAAGGCTCTTCACGAGCATTATCACTAAATCAATTTATAACACAAATGACTATACTTGGGATTAGTGTAGGGACAACGCTCACGGGGGTTTGCATTATGCAACGGGGGAAACTGATAGATTGGCAAGCTCATAAATATCAGACCAAATGGTCTGATGAAAAATTGCAAGCTATCGTTAACCAGTATAGAGAGTATTTCAAGAACAACCGCATAAATGCCGTCATGGTTAAGGTACCGCCACTTAGGTATCATAATGAGGAAATCACTCTGATTTTACAGAAATTAGAGGAGATTGTCCGAAAGTATGGTATCACAAAGTATGACCTTATCACACAGGTTGAAATAAAAAATAAGTTCTTAATTCGCAATACTGATGAGTTGATTGAGTGTACTGTGAAGAAATTTCCGGTACTGCAACAGACGTTTCGCAAAGGGGAGCATAACAATCATAAATACTATCGGAAAATATATGAAGCTGTGATGAGTGCATATATTTTCTCTCTGCAATTACAATTTAATAGTGAGTAACAAAAAACGCAGCTTAGTCGCTGCGTTTTGTATTGCAACTATATCTTGCAAAAGATGACACTTTTTGTGCAATGGTATAAGTTAATCTCTGGATATATACGTATCTAAATCGTCAAAACCATCAATTTTTTTAAAGAAACTCGGCTTTGCTTTTCGTGGTACATCAGCATTCTTACGAAGGTCCATAGAACCCATATCTTTAAAATAGACAATTTCAACTTTCTTATTAAGTTCTTGTACTACTTTCATGCCACTCACAAAATCAGCATCATTAGACACTAAAATTGCCGTATCAAACTTATTTAACGCAGCCATACCAACTAGGTCAGCAGTTAGTTTTGTATCAAGATTTTTCTCTTGTAGGTTTCCTTTTGTTCCATTTACGGTTGCATAGTGAACAGTAACCCCCTGAGTTTTTTCAATTAAACTGTAGTACTTCATTGCGAATTTGTACCTGTTTTTGTCTGCTTCATCTCCGGTCATAAGATATGCTGGTGGTGGAGCACAATAGAATCCAATGTAGACAATGTTTCTATTTCCAGCCAGTTTTTTCGCAAGGTGCTCTGGGCTGTACAAAGAATTCCACCAGTATTGACCCGTCTTTTGCAATTTTTTTATGGATTGCAAAACATTGCTATTGTCTATAAATATAGCGACACGATTTGTCATGTCGGGTATTGTATCATAAAAAACAAAACCCCCAAATGGGGGCTTGTTACTTATAAGCACCGAAGTACCTATAAGGATTTGTTTACATATATGAGTGTATACAACCTTATCTCCTTTGTCAACTATATTGTTGATAACTAACTTAGTTGGAAGCTAGCTCAATCACTGCGTTTTTGTGTTCTCCACAGTCTTGTATCAATGTAGTTGTCATGAAAGTCCAAGAACCGATATGTTCGTAGAGTAACAAAGAGGAGTGAACAGATAATTAAACAAAAAATGGTATATAGCTTTGAAGGTGTAATATTGCCTTTTAAAGCCATAAAAAACTCCGACAGCTTATATCCATATATTGTAACGATTAGAAGTATAAGCGGGATAAGATACGTACGTCCTTTAGAATGAAATTGATTAAGCGTACTAATTATCAACGCTAGGAAACAAAGAATGGTAGATACAATAATACTGCATACTAAAGCTAGGAGTATAAGACGAATTGTGCCTGATTGGATGATACCACTGACGTATTCCAGAAAGCCCCAGGTTACTAATCGATACGGTACCCAAAGCAGTACTCCGGCAACAAAATAAAAAACGGCATATTCTCCGTATCGTAAAAAAGTTTTCATGGCTATAAGGGGTATAGGTTTGAGTACCATAAAGTTATGTATTTTTGTCTTAGGGATAAGAATGTAAAGCAAACTTTGTCTTCTTGTCTCTATCGGACACCCCCACATACTTTGTACGATAAGAATAGAAATATTCTTTAATACAAAACTAAATACTACGTATGGAAACAGTTAAACAAGTAGGGATATGGATACGTGTCTCTACAGATATGCAAGTACAAGGTGAAAGCCCAGAACACCATGAACAGAGGGCACGGTTCTATATACAGTCACGGGGGTGGGAGGTCGTAACGGTTTACCGTCTTGATGCCGTAAGTGGCAAAGAGGTAATGCCACACCCGGAGGCCCAGCGTATGATAAAAGATATTCGTAGTGGAAAAATCACGGGATTAGTCTTTTCTAAACTGGCACGTCTTGCAAGAAATGTTAAGGAGTTACTTCAGTTTTCCGAAATTTTTAGAGAAGAAGGTGCAGATTTAATTTCTTTGTCAGAGAGCATTGATACGAGTTCTGCGGTGGGAAGAATGTTCTTTGTCCTCATGTCTGCTATGGCAGAATGGGAGAGAGAAGAAATCTCAGGTCGTGTAGCCGATTCAGTACCAGGTAGAGCTGAGGCGGGTAAACCGTTAGGAGGACAGGCGAGCTTTGGCTATAAATGGAATAAGTGGAGATTGGAAATTGACCCCACAGAGGCACCTATCAGAAAGCTAGTGTATGAATTATTCATACAGCATCAACGAAAGAAAAGAGTTTCAACAATCCTAAATGACCTGGGTCATCGTACCCGTAATGGCTCTCAATTCTCTGATACCACTGTAGATAGACTGCTTCGAGACCCAACAGCCAAAGGAGAGCGACGGGCGAACTATACAAAGAGTTTGGGGGATAATAAGCAGTGGATTTTAAAGCCAAAAGAGGATTGGATAACAGTATCATGTCCGGCAATTATTGATGCCGAAACATGGGATAAATGCAATCAGATTTTGGATGAGCAAGCCGCGAGAAATAGGCGTTCGGGCAAAAAAACGCGATACCTGCTTGCTGGATTAGTCAAATGTTCATGTGGCAAAACAATGTATGTTATTAGCAGCGCTCGGAACTATACCTGTACGAAGTGCAAGAATCGCATATCAGTAGATGACTTAGATGAAATCTATCAAGAGTATCTCAGAGGTTATCTACATGATGTAGAACCAGTGACCTATCTTAATGAAGGAATGGCGTTGTTACAAGAAAAAGAGCAGCTTTTGGAGACTACCCAAGAGAAACGTAAAAAACTTCGTAAGCAAATGGACGCATTGATTCCGCTTCGGTTAGAAGGGGAATTAGATAAAGAGCACTTTGCAGAGTTGTATAAACCCTTAGAAGAACAGGTACACCAACTAGATGTATCTATTCCAGAGCTTGAAGCTGAAGTTGATTATTGGCGTATTCAACTGACTATATCTGATGCGGTTTTAAGTGAAGCAAAGACTCTGTTTAATCAGTGGGAGATTATGAGTTTTGACCAAAAGAGAGGAATCGTTGAGACAATCACCGAATTCATTACGATAGGCAAAGAGGATATTACAATATCACTGGCATATCTCCCTCCTTCTTCAAATACACAAAATAGTCAACACAACCTCAGGGATTCATGCTGGCGATCAACATGAAGCTGGCCGGGTATTCTACCGCCAGGCGGGTTCGCGAAATAACCACTTTTCTTTCTTCCAGCGGTTGGCGCATGACCTCCAGAACGGTCCGTTTAAATTCCGGCAGCTCATCCAGAAACAATACCCCGTTATGGGCCAGTGAGATTTCTCCGGGCTGGGGGAAGCTCCCGCCGCCTACCAGCGCTGCATCTGAAATGGTATGGTGGGGGTTCCGGAAAGGGCGCCTTGAAATTAAAGAAGAAACTTTGTCGAGCTTACCGGCTACCGAGTGAATTTTAGTGGTCTCGAGAGCTTCGGTGAGGGTAAGCGGGGGTAAAATGCCCGGCAAACGTTTGGCAAGCATGGTTTTTCCTGCCCCCGGCGGACCGATCATGATGGCATTGTGCCCTCCGGCGGCCGCTATCTCCAGTGCGCGTTTGATATTTTCCTGCCCCTGTACATGCGAGAAATCTGCTTCGTAGTCGTTTACCGTATGAAAGAAGAGGTCGCGGGTATCGGTGACGGTTGGAGGAATATCTTTTTCGCCAGTAAGAAATTCTACCGCTTCTCTAAGGGTTTCCACGCCGATAACGTCCAGGTTGTTAACAATAGAGGCCTCCAGGGCGTTTTCTTTGGGTAGGATAAAACCTTTCAGCTTTTTGGCCCGTGCTTCTATAGCTATAGGCAAAACGCCCCGGATAGGCCGGAGTTTTCCGTCGAGCGAAAGCTCCCCCAGGATAATATACTCTTTCAGGTCTTTTTCATAAACCATGTTTCCCCCTGAAGACAGGAGGCAGATGGCAATAGGAAGATCATAAGCAGAGCCTTCTTTACGGATATCGGCAGGGGCGAGGTTGATGATGGTTTTGTACCTCGACTGATCATAACCGCCGTTTTTAAGGGCGGCATCTATACGCTGAAGGCTTTCACGTACGGCATTGTCAGGCAGGCCTACTACGCTCAGCCCGAATCCGCCTTTCAGTACACTGATTTCAACCGTTATGAGTGTGGCGCTGACGCCGTACACAGCGGCCCCGTTAGTTGTGGATAACATAATTTTATAGGTATTGTAGTGTTACAATAAAACAAAAACAAGCTCTGCAAAGTTCAGGTAAGCATGGGGTTTTTCTTCATGTTCAATAGCTGATCTCACCCGCATTTTGAGCTGCCGCAGTCCTTGCAGGTCAGGCAGCCTTCCTGGTACATCAGGTTGGTCGAGTTGCAGTTCAGGCATTTCTGTCCTTTCACCTCTGTCTCGTCGGGAATAAACTTCTTAAGGGCCCGTACCACCCCGTTTTTCCAGGTGTTGATCGACTCGCTGTCCAGCTGGAGGGAGTTGATCAGCTCTACTACCTTTTCAGTAGGCATTCCGTGGCGCAGAACTCCCGAGATCAGCTTGGCGTAATTCCAGAATACCGGGTCAAATTTATGGGATAACCCCTCAATGGTGGTTTTGTACCCCCGTTGATTGGTGAACCGGAAGTCGTAACGGGAATTTCCCTCTTCGTCGCGATTCTTAATGATCGAGCCCTCATTGACCCAGCGGGGAAGCAGGATACCGTCTTCGTCATCGGCGAGCCCGGTGAAAATTTCATAGGGCCGGTCGTCGATCTTACCAATAAAGGCGATCCACTTTTCTTTTTTGTTCTGGAACCGTACCACATCGGCCTCCAGCACCTGCGGGCGCTTGAGAGGGAAGGGCATATTGCCTTCTTTTTTGGTTTCAGTAGCACTGACCAGCACACCCGAACGGGAGCCGTCGCGGTACACCGTAACCCCTTTGCAGCCGGCCTCCCAGGCCGTAACGTACAGTTCATTGACCAGGTCTTCGCTGGCTTCATTGGGAATGTTAATGGTCACCGAGATAGAGTGATCCACCCATTTCTGGATCTGTCCCTGCATTTTTACCTTGTTTACCCAGTCCACATCGTTAGAAGTGGCCTTATAGTACGGCGACTGCTCAATCAGCTCGTTGATCTCCCGGTCAGAAAAGTTTTTTGCAGTATCTATGCCGTTTACCTCCATCCAGGTTTTGAACTTATGATGGAACACCACGTATTCTTCCCAGGAGTCGCCCACTTCATCTACAAAATCTACCCGCACATTCTTATCGTTGGGGTTTACTTTCCTCCGTCTTTTGTATACCGGCATAAAGACCGGCTCAATGCCTGAGGTGGTCTGGGTCATGATTGACGTACTGCCGGTGGGGGCAATGGTCAGTAGGGCGATATTTCGGCGGCCATACTCCTGCAGGTCATTGTACAGGGCAGGGTCAGCCTCTTTTATCCGCAGCAGGAAGGGGTTGTTCTTTTCTTTGTCTGCACGAAAGATCAGGAAAGCCCCCCGTTCTTTAGCCATTTCCACAGATGCCCGGTAGGCCGAAAGCGCCAGCGTCTGCTGCACCCGGACAGAAAACGCGATACCTTCTTCACTTCCGTAGCGGATGCCCAGAGCAGCCAGCATGTCGCCTTCAGCGGTGATGCCTACCCCGGTTCTTCTGCCCTCCCGGGCTTTGTCGCGGATTTTCAGCCACAGGTTTTTTTCTATTCTTTTGATTTCCTTGTCTTCCGGATCCTGGTCTATTTTGTCGAGGATAGCATCAATCTTCTCCAGCTCCAGGTCAATGATATCGTCCATCATCCGTTGGGCCGCGTTCACGTGCTTTTTAAACAGGTCGAAATCGAACCGGGCCTCAGGGGTGAACGGGGCGGTTACGTAAGCGTAGAGGTTGATGGCCAGCAAACGGCAGGAGTCGTAAGGGCACAGGGGGATTTCCCCGCACGGATTGGTAGAAACCGTTCTGTACCCCGAGTCGGCATAGCAGTCGGGCAGCGATTCCCGGATGATGGTATCCCAGAAAAGAATGCCGGGCTCGGCCGATTTCCAGGCGTTATGAATAATTTTTCGCCAGAGCCTGCCGGCCTCAATTTCTTTCCAGCTGAGGGGTTTGGCACTGAATGTAGGATATTTCTGGATATACCTGCCGTTATTTTTAACGGCACGCATAAACTCGTCGTCGATACGTACCGAAACATTGGCACCGGTGATTTTCCCGGCTTCCAGCTTGGCGTCTATAAAATCTTCCGCGTCGGGGTGGTTGATCGAAACCGATAGCATAAGCGCTCCGCGGCGACCGTCCTGGGCCACCTCGCGGGTAGAATTGGAGTACCGTTCCATAAAAGGAACGAGTCCTGTAGAGGTCAGTGCCGAATTTTTTACCGGGGAGCCCTTCGGCCGGATATGCGAGAGATCGTGCCCCACGCCACCGCGCCTTTTCATGAGCTGTACCTGCTCCTGGTCTATCTTCATGATACCGCCATACGAATCACCGCCGTCACCGTCGTTTCCAATCACAAAACAATTGGAAAGCGAGGCGATCTGGAAGGGATTACCGATACCGGTCATGGGGCTGCCCTGGGGAATGATGTACCGGAAATCTTTGATCAGGTCGTATATTTCCTCGTAGGGCATCGGGTTGGGGTAGCGGGCCTCTATCCGGGCTATTTCACCGGCGATCCGGTGGTGCATGTCGGCCGGAGATTTCTCATAGATATTGCCTTCCGAGTCTTTGAGCGCATACTTGGTCAGCCAGACGCGTGCAGCCAGGTCATCTCCTTTAAAGTAGCTCAATGCTTCAGCAAATGCCTCTTCGGAAGTATATTTCTGTGTATACGTTTCCTGTATCGGTGTATCCATTGGTAAGTGATTTAAGGTTTGTGAAGTTACAGAAATATAACGATAGGAAGAGCATAGAGATTCAAAAAGTTGTCAAAATATTTTTTTACTTTATTTAAAATAAATAAGTTATGATTTTAATCATAAAAAAATGTTGACAAATTATGTAAAGCTTTGATTACCGGTCTACATTCCGGATAAAAGAGTTGGGATCATAAATTAAAAAAAGCTGCTTAAAAAGTATACAAATTGCTGCATCGTTTCCGGAAGCCGCCTCCGGTCACCTGTACCGTATGATCTTCCGTTCCAACGCTTCGCATTTTGCTTACTTTTTAAGCAGCTTCAAGTCCATCCATATTCATCTGCCCCTTCTCTGCAGGGGTACTTTTGGATAGCCTCTTCATCAATTGCCCCGCAGGGATGCCCTTTCAGAAGACTATTGCTCCCATTTCCATTCTTTACCGATAATGAGCTCGTTTTTCAGGTTATGTTTGATCAGGAAATCACGCGTCTCCGTGCTGTTACGTCTTTTCGCAGGGAGGTCATCGCCGTTGGCCAGCGCGTACAGCATCATAGCGGTAAAACGCACGTTGTTATTGATCTGGTCTTTGTCGATAAGGTCAAAGCGGTCGCAGTTGGCATGGTAGCAGCCGTAGGCTTTCACCGGGAAGGAGCCCGACGGTGAGCAGATAGGAACACCGTTCAGCATAAACGGCTGGTGGTCGCTGTGCAGGCCGGCACCGTTGCTGACTGCATTGGCATAGCTGCTGTCTACCTGTTGAATAATCCGCCCGATCTCCTCCATACGCTTTTTAAGAAGGTCATTTCCCCCGGCACTGAAGCCTCTTACGTTATTCACCATATCGAGGTTCATCATCAGCCCTACTTTCTGGATCTCTTTGGTTCTCTCCAGCTCTTTCACCATGTATTTTGAACCCAGGAGCCCCTGTTCCTCACCCATAAAAAGGACAAATTCTATGGGGCGCTTGGTTTTCAGATCCAGGCTTTTGAACACCCGGGCAATATCCATAATAGAAAAAGAACCCACTCCGTTATCCATAGCACCGGTAGCCAGGTCCCACGAATCGAGGTGCCCGCCGATGATTATTTTTTCATTCCTGTATTTTTTGGAAGTACCGGGCAATGAAGCGATCACGTTACGGGCCCGGATAGGCCGGCTGAAGTTCATCATATCAATAACAGCCAGGATGTTTTTCTCGTCTTTTATCCATTTGCGCATGCTTTTACCCGATTCTACGGATACGCAAACGGCAGGGATCGGGATCAGCTCGCCGGTAACAGAGGCGGTACCGGTCAGTAAAACACCGCCCTGTACGGCATTGGCAATGATCACGCCTTTGGCACCGTAACGAATGGCAAGCGCTGTTTTTTCAGAACGGTGGAGATTCTTTTTCCCCTTGTTTTTTTCGTCCTGGATATTAATATTGAAAAGGGCTATTTTGTCTTTCACCTCGGCTTTCACAGCTTCAAAGTCGCTTTCCAGCCCGTCACCCACATCTACTATCTTAGCGGTAATATGCGATGAAACGGGTGAATGGGCCAGCGCCACAACCTCATAGTCCACGAAATTGTCGCTGTTTTCGGGTACCAGGGAGAGGCTCACGGTATCTCTTGCCCAAGCCTCTACGTTAAACTCCTGGAAGCGGGCATCGGTATAACCGTAGCTTTTAAGCAGGTTCAGCGCATATTCTTCGGCTTTTTTACCGCCGGGGCTGCCCGTCAGGCGGTGCCCGATGCTTTCTGTGGCCTCCCCGAGCGACGCATAGGCGCGTCCGTTTTGCATAACATCGCTGTTGATACGTTCGAAGACAAGACGGAGGTCGTCATTTTTTACAGTAAATGCGCAGATCGCAGCCAGTAGAATGATAACAGGAAACTTCATGTTATACCGATGGTTTAGAATTTGTATCTTTGTATAAAAATTGTGCCTAAAGATAAGAATTTTGTTTTTTGTACAAGTATTTCTTTGGCGGAAAAACTAAACAAACCTATATGGCGGAAATCATTTCAGGCAAAGGGCTGCAGGCCCCGAAGGCTGCGCAGCGACCACACGAGATCACTACACACGGCCATACCCGTACCGATAAATATTACTGGCTGAAAGACCGCGACAACCCCGAGGTGATCGATTACCTGAACGCTGAAAATGCATATCTCGAAAAGGTCATGGCTCCCTTAAAAGGCCTGCGCGAGGAGCTATTCTCGGAAATGAAAGGCCGGATCAGGGAAGATGACGAGTCGGTTCCTTATAAAGAAGGAAATTACCTGTACTATACCCGGTTCATTACCGGCGGAGAATACCCGGTGTATTGCCGGAAAAAAACAGGAAGCGAAACGGAAGAAATTCTGCTGGACGGCAACGAAATGGCCGTGGGTTCCGATTATTTTCATGTAGGCGGACTGGAGGTGTCTGATAACGACCAGCTGCTGATCTTTGCTACAGATACCGTAGGCCGGCGAAATTATACGCTCCGGGTCAAAGACCTGGTCACCGGGGAGATCCTGGGAGAGGAGATCCGGCATACAGAAGGCGGAAATTACGCCTGGGCAGCGGATAACCGCACGTTTTACTACGTTTTGCGTGATCAGCAGACCCTGCTGGGCAATAAGGTATACCGGCATAGCCTGGGTACGGCTGCCACGGAAGATGAATTGGTCTATGAAGAGACCGATAACCAGTATTATATGGGCATTTTCCGGATGAAGTCGAAGAAATACGTTGCCATAGCCTCTGAGCACATCGGGGTGGCCAGTGAATTTCAGCTGATCGATGCCGCCGATAACCGGGCCCGGCCCGTTACTTTTCTGAAAAGAGGAGACCGGCATGAATATGCAATAGAGCATTACGAAGACCGCTTTTACATCCGTACCAATCGCGATGGCGCCGAAAACTTCCAGCTGATGGAAGTCAGGGAAGAAGATGCGCATGACCCTTCCCAATGGAAAGTAGTTATACCGCACCGGGAGGAGGTCTTCCTGGAAGGGCTGGAGATCTTTAAAGATTTCCTGGTGGTACAGGAACGGAAAGAAGGCCTGATTCATCTCCGCATCATCCACCAGGAAACGGGCGATGAGCATTACCTGGATTTCGGTGAAGCGGCCTATACGGCTTTTATCAGTGTAAACCCTGAGTTTGATACTCACCTGCTTCGTTTCGGGTATACCTCGCTGACCACTCCGCGGTCTGTTTTTGATTACAATATGCAGACCCGCGAAAAAATCCTGCTCAAAGAACAGGAGGTGCTGGGCGATTTTGACAAAAGCAACTACCGGTCAGAGCGGCTGTTTGTTACCGCCCGTGACGGCGCCCGTATACCTGTTTCGCTGGTGTACCGCAAAGATACCCCGCTTAACGGAACGGCCCCCCTGCTGCAATACGCCTACGGATCGTACGGAGCTACCATGGATGCGGCCTTCAGTTCGGGGCGCTTAAGCCTGCTGGACCGCGGTTTTGTGTACGCTATTGCGCATATCCGCGGCGGACTGGAAATGGGAAGATACTGGTACGAAGAGGGCCGGATGTTCCGGAAAAAGAATACCTTTAATGACTTTATTGACTGTTCTAAAGCCCTTATAGCATTACAATATGCAGCAAAAGACAAGCTTTTTGCAATGGGCGGAAGTGCCGGCGGGCTGCTGATGGGGGCAATCATGAACGATTCACCCGAGCTGTACCGGGGTGTGGTAGCGGCTGTACCGTTTGTAGATGTGGTTACCACCATGCTGGACGAGTCTATCCCGCTGACCACCGGAGAGTTTGAAGAGTGGGGCAACCCGAAAGACCGGGCGTCTTATGAATACATGCTGTCGTATTCTCCCTACGATAACGTGGAGGCCAAAGCCTACCCGAATACCCTGGTGACCACCGGTCTGCACGACAGCCAGGTGCAATATTGGGAGCCGGCCAAATGGGTGGCCAGGCTGCGGGAGCTGAAGAAAGATGATCATCTTTTGCTGCTTCATACCGACATGACCTCGGGCCATGGCGGAGCCTCGGGAAGGTTTGCCGCTTTGAAAATAACAGCGCTGGAATATGCCTTTTTACTCGATTTAGCGAAATAATAAAATATAAATTTGAACAATAATTGCGTAAATAATTTTAATAAAAACTATTTTTGTTCTACTTTTGTGCAGAGCTTAGGAGAGGATAAAGCAGAAAAGTCGATATTTTAAATTAATTTTAATTCACAATATTTATATCACTTACTAACAAAATGAACAAGTTAAGAGTTTTAATTCTAGCTTTCTTTGCTTTCGGTACATTCGCCGTAAATGCACAGGACTCTTGTCAGGTATGTAAGCCATATCCCTGGGAAATTGGTCTTACAGCAGGCATCAACCAGTACTTCGGTGATATGCACTGCAGCAGGCCATACGCTTCGCAAAACAGTTTCATGGGAGGAGTATTTGTCAGAAGACACCTGAATGACTTCTTTTCTTTGAGACCTCAGATCTTGGTTGGCCGTTTAGCGGGTAGAGATTTAGACAGCCCGATCGACCAATGGGATTACAGAAGATTACGTTTCAAATCATCCCCTTTTGTAGAGGCAGCCTTGTTAGGAGAATATTATCCTTTCAGAGAGCGGCGGTTTACCTGTGACGGATTCCTTAAAAACGGCCTGTCACCGTACCTGTTTGCCGGAGTGGGTGTAACTTATTCAAACCCCACCATCACACAGGAAGGGGGCGCCGCTTTCCCTGTAAATGCTTCCCTGCTGGCACAGGACCGCGAGCACATGGATAAATTCGGGAATCGCCTGGGCGTGGTTTTCCCGGTGGGTGTGGGTGTAAAATACAATATGTCTAACCGCTGGACCCTGGGACTGGAAGCCGGTTACCGGTTCTCTACTTCCGATTATCTTGACGGCCTTTCGTTGGCTGCTAACCCGGACCGTAAAGACGGTTATTTCCTGGGTAACGTGCTGGCATCTTACCGGTTCGGAGATAAAGACAGCGACGGTGACGGTGTAGTAGATAAATGCGATATGTGTCCCGATGAGATCGGCCTTCCCAAGTTCCAGGGATGTCCTGACAGAGACGGCGACGGTATTATAGACAAATTTGACCTTTGTCCTGATGTAGCCGGTTCACACGGTCTTCAGGGATGTCCGGACTCTGACGGTGACGGTATTGCTGACAAAGATGACCTTTGCCCTGATGTGGCCGGTCTGGCTTCTTTGCAGGGATGTGCCGACAGAGACGGTGACGGTGTAGCCGATAAAGATGATGCATGTCCTGATCAGGCCGGAACAGCCAACGGTTGTCCTGACTCTGACGGTGACGGTATTGCCGATAAAGACGATGCCTGTCCTTACTCTGCCGGAACAGCCGAACTGAACGGTTGTCCTGATGCTGATGGTGACGGTGTGGCTGACAATGCTGATAACTGCCTGAACAAAGTAGGTTCTGCAGCAGCAGCGGGTTGCCCTGACGCAGACGGTGACGGAGTGCCTGATGTAGCAGACAAATGTCCTAACCTGGCAGGTCTGGCATCAAACGGCGGATGTCCTGAAGATTACAGAGACGGTGTGCCTCTGCTTAAAGGATTTAAATCAGCCAGCGGTTGCTCAATTACCAAAGATGAGCTGGATATCCTCAGCTATGCTGCACAAAGCATCGAGTTCCATCCCGGAACCAGCCGGATCAAAGCCGCTTCCAACGCGCAGCTTCAGAAAATCTGTGACGTGATCAAAAGATGTAAAGATGCGAAGCTGACCATCCGTACTTACAACGACGGTCCTGCAGATGCTAAAAACCTGAAGCTGGCTACTTCAAGATCAGCAGCGGTATACAACTACTTCCTGAGCAAAAAATGTATTGACAAGTCAAGACTTTCTTACGAAGGAGCCGCCGATGAAGATCCTAACAATGCCTACGTAAACGCGGCAGGTATCAAGTCAGGTTCAAGAACCGAATTTATTCTGAAATAAGAAGTAACGAACAATAAGAAAAGGGAGCACAGGTTGCTCCCTTTTTTGTTTGGATTATTTCGTGCAGGAAACTATTTTTGCAGAAATCCGGCAGATAAAACCCACTCCGGATCTCAAGCCTGAAAACCTATGAACTACTCGTATATGGCATTCGGATTGCCGGTGCTCTCTGACCTGGAACTGGTTGCATTAATGCCTGTTACGCACTGGGATGAAACCCTGCGGCCTGTAAGGGTTCATGTAGGTGAAGTTCCCGGGGAGCTTGAAAATCCGCCTTTGGAAGTAAAGCCGTTTACGGTATTTAATGAGCGTGAATTCCTCTATTCCGTACCTGAAGTGGGCCGTTACTATGTACGTGACGGCGAAACCGTTATCATTCAGCCGGTTAGCCGGGACTGGAATACCGTCCTGCTGTTTTTCTACTCCAATGCCATGGCCGCCGTCTTGTTCCAGCGGGATATCATTCCTTTTCATGTTTCAGGGGTATTTATTGAGCCGGGCAGGGTATTGCTGTTTGCAGCCCCTTCACGCACCGGGAAATCTACCACAGCCGTAATGCTGGAACAGAAGGGTTACCCGGTTTTTACAGACGATACCGCCGTTTTGACCCTGGAAAACGGGAAGTGCTATGCCTGTGCGTCGTATCCTATGATGCGCTTATGGGAGAGCACCATTGAGCAGCAAACGGTTTGGAATGAGCAGGAGAAACGCCGGCTGCGGAGCGATATTGAGCTGAATAAATACGGGTTTCATTTTCATAACCGTTTTACTGTTGAACGGGTGGAGGTAGCCGGGGTCGTATTCTTGGAAGAGCAGGGTACTGAAGTAGTGATTGACCGGATCAGGCCCACCCTTTTTATGCAGCTCTTCGGAAACAATATCTACCGGCCCCAATGGCTTTTGGGCATGAAAAAGCAGGTGCTGCAATTCAAAACACTGAGCGGTATCGTCAATACCCTTCCGGCCTGGAAAGCCTCGCGGCCTAAGGGAGTGGCGACTTTCAGGCCCTTTGCCGATGCCATAGAAAGCGGGATAATCACCGGGATGCTTCATTCTGAATTCTCCGGAAATGCGTATGAATAAAGAAGACCGGAACGGGATAGTATGGCTGGCGTCTTATCCCAAATCAGGAAATACCTGGTTTCGGGCCTTTTTAACGGCGTTGACCAGCGGGGGAGAGCCGGATATCAACAGCATGGATACCGATGGTATTTTTTCGGGGAAAAACCACTTGGAAGCAGTGCTGGATATGAATGCCGACTACCTGGACTTCAGACAGATCGAGCGTTTTCAGCGGATCGCTTTTACGCACCTGGCAGAAACCAGTAAGCGGCCACTCTTTATCAAGATTCATGACGCCTTTACCTTTTCGGAGACCGACGGCCAGCCGCTGATCCCGGAAAACTGCAGCCGGCAGGGTATTTATTTTGTAAGAAACCCCCTGGATGTGACCCTGTCACTGGTTAACCACCTGGGGAAACCGGTAGACCGGGTAATTGAAAAGCTGATCACCAATAAGGAGGCCACTTTTCTCCCCCAAAAAATTACGCCGAACAGCCAGTTTCATCAACCGTTAGGCACCTGGTCAATGCATGTGGAGAGCTGGCTGAAGTACCCCTCTTTCCCGGTACATATTATGCGGTACGAAGACATGAAAGAGAGGCCCTTTGAAACCTTTAGTAAGGCGGTAGAGGCCCTTGGACTGGAAGCAGGCCCGGAGCAGATCAGGTGTGCCATTGAAAACACCCGGTTTGAAAAGCTTCAGAAAAAGGAAGAAGAGGCCGGCTTCCGCGAAAAGCAGATCCCCTCGTCCCGTTTTTTCTTTAAAGGGCAAAGCGGCAGGTGGAAGGAAGAGCTGACCGGGGAACAGATTGAAAAAATACGAAAAATCAACGAGCCGATGATGCGCAGGTTCGGATACTGGTAAAATAAACAAATGATACTATATGGCCTATACACTGAATGAAGAAAAGATACTCTTTACCCGGCTGGGCGAGGAGGGAGTGATTTATGATATGGAGAAAAACGAATACGTTTCGTTGAACGAGACGTTTTTCAGTATCCTGAAATACCTGGAAGAAGGCCTGGAAATCCAGGCGGTTATCAGCCGCCTGTGCGAAGAATATGAGGTAGATGAGGAAGAATGCCGGAAAGAGGTGGAAGAAGCGGTTGAGAAGCTGGTGGAGCGGAAATTTATCCTGTTTCATGCGTAAGCCCGCCGTGATCTGGCTGACCGGCCTGAGCGGTGCGGGGAAGACTACGGTGGCCCGTAAGCTCGCAGAATTGTGCCGGGAGAAGGGGATTTGTCCTGTACTCCTGGACGGCGACGAGATACGAAAGGTAACCGGCCAGGGTGGTTTTGACGAAGAGTCACGCAAGGCTCATAATTTGCGGGTAGGGCAGCTGGCGGCCCTGTTCGAGCAGCAGGGACACCTGGTGATTGTATCTATGATAGCTCCCTATGCGGGTACCCGGCAGGCCGTCAGGGAAATGTGCCGCTGCTACGTGGAAGTGTTCACGGATACCCCGTTGGAGGTATGCATCCGGCGTGATCCCAAAGGGCTGTACCGGAAGGCCCTCAGTAACGAAATTTCGGAATTTACCGGGATATCGGCGCCGTACGAAGCTCCTGACGCTCCCGAACTCCGTATCGACACTTCGGTGAACGATGCGCAGGAGTGTGCCGGGATGATCTGGGAATACTATAGCGGTTTGAAGAAGTGAAGAAGATACGCCGGTTCATGCATTTAAGTGCCAGGAGAAAGCTGCTGTTTTTTGCCTCGGCAGCCCTGTCGTTTTATGCCTGGGTTTTAATGCGGTACTTCAGGGAAAAGGCCCGTTTTGACGGAAGGAAAACACAACCGGTCAGGGAGGCAGATGCTGAGCTGATAAGCGATATTCGCTGGGCAATCTTTACAGCGGGCCGGTATATCCCCTGGGAAAACGTATGCCGGCATCAGGCCTACCAGGCCATGTGCCTCTGCCGCTATTATAAAATTCCCTGCCAGGTTTTTGTGGGGTTCAAAAAGAATAAAGATACCGGGCAAATTGAAGGCCATGCCTGGACGCGCGTTAACGGGGAGTTTGTAACCGGTTTTTGTGAGCCCGAAGAATACACCGTGCAAGCCGTATATTCATGATACTACGGCCGGTTTCCTATAAAAAGGGATATTCAGTAAATAGAATTGAAATCGGTTGTTGAATAATTTTTTGACAGCCGATTTTGTTTTTTTAAAGAAATGCTAGCCAGAGATTTTGCTGATGGGATACTATGTTGTTGTCAAGGGCCT